>JBGUUN010000081.1:0-17808 GCA_045133555.1 Oscillospiraceae bacterium | reverse complement strand
GGGATTGATCCTGCTTAACGATAAAGGTGTGATTTTAAGCATCAATCCGGCCGCTCAGAAATGGGTTGCAAACGATACTGACTGCGTCGGGCAGGATATTCGCATCGTCCACCCCAATACACAGCTTGATAAGCTGTTAAATAAAGCATTTGCCGGTAAACGCCGCGAAGCGTTTATCGAGCTTGGCGAAGGATATTATCAGTTTGATGTCAGCCCGATCTTTTCTGACGGAGCGGTGACCGGTGCGATGATCTTGATGTTTGACGTGACCGAAAAAGGACAGGTCGAACAGCTGCGCCGCGAATTTACCGCGAATGTCTCGCATGAATTGAAAACACCGCTGCATTCCATCTCCGGTTATGCGGAACTGTTGACGCACGGCATGGTACGACAGCAGGATATTCCGATGTTCTCCGGTAAGATCTACAGCGAAGCACAGCGTATGATCCAACTGATCGAGGATATTATGAAGCTGTCACATCTGGATGAGAGTGAGGATGAACTGCAGCGCGAACCGCTGGAACTGTACCAGCTTACCGCCGATACGCTGCAGAGCTTTTACGATCAGGCGAAGAAGCATAACATCAATCTGCAGCTGAAAGGCTCTCCTGCAATGATCCGTGGTATCCCGCGTCTGATCAGTGTCATCATCAGTAACCTTTGCGATAATGCCATCAAATATAACCACGACGGCGGAAATGTCACGGTGCTTGTGTATCTGGAGGGTAAATATGCTGTACTGTCGGTCAAGGATGACGGTATCGGTATTTCCCCGGAATATCAGGAACGTATTTTTGAACGTTTTTACCGCGTTGATAAGAGCCATTCCAAAGAGGTTGGCGGTACCGGACTCGGTCTTTCGATCGTCAAGCATGCCGCAAGATTGCATCATGCAAAACTGGATGTGGAAAGTGCCATCGGTCAGGGTACAAAAATCACCATCCGTTTCCCACGCTGATGCTGAATGGATCAATGGATCCTGTTGTTTGTCGGATTGGAACGAATTCGCGACTTTACAAAGATTTTACAATCGTTTGATATCGGATTTGAAAAAATAAGATTATAATGAAAATGTAATCTTTGTGTGAAAGGATGTAACATATGGATATTTTTGATGTGTTGACCCTTGTGGGTGGTTTGTGTCTGTTTCTATTCGGCATGAATATTATGGGCGACTCTTTGGAGCGTCGTGCAGGCGGCGGCTTGCGAAATCTTCTCGGTAAGCTGACCAGTAATAAATGGGCAGGTCTTTTGACCGGTATCGGTGTTACCGCAGTTATTCAGAGTTCTTCTGCTACCACCGTTATGGTCGTCGGCTTTGTAAACTCCTCTTTGATGAGTTTAAGTCAGGCAATCAACGTAATCATGGGTGCTAACGTCGGCACCACCGTTACTGCATGGATTCTTTCCCTTGCAGGCATTGACAGTAAAAACGTATTCGTTCAGCTTCTGAAACCGACTTCCTTTACTCCGATTTTGGCTCTGGTCGGTATTCTGTTCAATATGTTCGGCAAAAACAGCAAATCCAAAGACACCGGTAATATTTTGCTCGGCTTTGCGACTTTGATGTTCGGTATGGATGTTATGTCTGATGCGGTTTCCGGCTTAAAAGACGTTCCGCAGTTCCAGCAGTTGTTTATCCTTTTCAAAAACCCGATTTTAGGCGTTATTGTCGGTGCTGTCTTAACTGCAATCATTCAGTCCAGCTCCGCCTCTGTCGGTATTTTACAGGCACTTGCGGTCACTGGACAGGTTTCCTACGGTGCGGCGATCCCAATCATTATGGGTCAGAATATCGGTACCTGTGTTACCGCAATGCTGTCTTCCGTCGGTGCTAACAAAAATGCAAGACGTGCCGCAATGGTACATCTTTCCTTTAATATCATCGGTACTGTAGTATGTTTGACCATCTTCAGCATTGTCAAAGTAATCTTTGCTCCGGCTTTACTGGATGAGGGTGCTAACGCATTCGGTATTGCAGTAGCACATTCCATCTTCAACGTGGCTTGTACCTTATTACTGCTCCCGATGAGCAAGCTGCTCGAGAAACTGGTTATTAAATTGGTACCGGACGGCAAACAGCCGGAGAAGAGAGTGTTCCTGGACGAGCGTCTGCTCGGCACCCCGGCAATCGCACTGCAGCAGTGCCGTACCTTAACCGTTGAGATGGCAGAGTGTGCAATCAGCGCATTACAGAAGAGCTTGGGTATGATCGATAAATATGATGCGGCTGTCGCAAAAGTCATTCGCGAAGCAGAAGATGAGACCGACGAATACGAGGATATCCTCGGTTCTTATCTGGTCAAACTCAGCAATGCACAGATCAGCGATCAGGATAACGCAGAAGCAGCAATGCTGCTTAAGACCATCGGTGATTTCGAACGTATCTCCGACCATGCGGTTGACGTTGTTGAATCCGCAGAGGAGCTCAGAGAGAAAGAACTGCAGCTCACCGATGCAGCAAAACATGAGGTTGCTGTATTATGTGATGCAATCAAAGAGATCCTTGACCTTGCATTACAGGCATTCGTTAATAACGATCCGACCGCAGTTCATAGGGTTGAGCCGTTAGAGCAGGTAGTTGATGATCTGAAAGATCAGATGCGTTCCAATCACATCAACCGTCTGCAGCAGGGTGAATGTTCCATCGTAGCAGGTTTCGTATGGACCGATTTACTCACCAGCTTAGAGCGTACCTCTGACCACTGCTCCAACATCGCCGGCAGTATCATGGACCTTTCTCTGAATACCATGAGCATGCACGAGTCTCTGCGTGAGATGAAGAACCACGATATGCACTTCGATGATATCTACAAAGAATACTCTGAAAAATTTCACTTCTGATAAACAAAACCTCCGACAGAATGTCGGAGGTTTTTGCTTGTATAAAATCCCCGGAAGAAAAGCTTCCGGGGATTTGCATTAGATGGTATTTAATTTCAGTTCGTCGTTCTCGCAGGTGAGATGCATTCCCAGAATCGGGCTGCCGTCCGCATCGATGATCGCATCGGCAATACGGTCTTCAACCTCTTTGCGGATGACCTTGCGGATATCACGTGCATTGAACTTGCCGCCGTCGGATAATACTGCGATTCGCTCTAATGCAGCATCGTCATAACTGAAGCGGATGCCTTTCTCAGCCAAAGGCTCTGACAGTTCGCCTAACAGCAATGCGGCAATTTTCTTGAGTTCTTTGACGCCCAGCGGATTGAACACTACAACCTCGTCTACACGACCTAAGAATTCCGGACGTAAAAATTCGGATAAGGCTTTCAGGACTTTGTCCTTCTGTAAATCAGCAGTGGAACCGCCGAATCCGACCGTGGTGGATTTGTCGGTGGAGCCGGCATTGGAGGTCATGACCACAACGGTGTTCTCAAAGTTGACCTTTCTGCCGTGTGCATCCGAGATCTTACCTTCGTCCAAGATCTGCAGCAGGATGTTCATGACATCCGGATGCGCCTTTTCAATCTCATCGAATAAAACAACGGAATACGGTTTGCGTCTGATCTTCTCGGTGAGTTGACCGGCATCGTCATAGCCGACATATCCCGGAGGAGAGCCGATGAGTCTTGCAACCGAGTGCTTCTCCATAAATTCCGACATATCCAGACGGATCAGCGGATCTACAGAATCAAACAGGGTAGAGGACAGCACTTTGACCAGTTCGGTCTTACCGACACCGGTCGGACCGACAAAGATAAAGGATGCCGGACGTTTACGTGCGGAGAGATTTAAGCGGCTGCGTTTGATGGCGGAAACCACAGCGTCAATAGCTTCTTCCTGACCGATGACCTTCTCGGATAACTGCGCTTTCAGGCTGCCGATCTTCTTAAGCTGGCTTTCCTCGATCTTGGCAGATGGAATGCCGGTATATAACTCGATGACCTTCGCCAAATCGGCAGCGGTGACCGAAATACCTTCACAGGCAGCTTCAACGGTTTTGAGTTCTTCGTCCAGCTGCAGCAGTTTGGTCTTGGTGATCGAGATCTTCTCATAATCGATGTTCTCGGTGTTTTCGCTTAAAGCGGTCAGTTCTTCGTTTAACTGCGCATGTTCGCGTGCCATCTTCTCGCGTTTTGCAAGATCGGTATTCGCAAGGGAAGCGCAGGCACAGGATTCGTCCATTAAGTCAATGGCTTTGTCCGGTAAGAAACGGTCGGTGATATAACGCTCGGACCATTTGACACAGAGCTCAACCAATTCATCCGAGATCTTAACGCCGTGGAACATCTCATAACGCGGACGTAAGCCTTTTAAGATCTGAATGCTGTCGGCAATCGACGGCTCATCCACATGGATCGGCTGGAAACGGCGTTCCAACGCAGCATCCTTCTCGATATTCTTGCGGTATTCCTCGAAGGTGGTTGCACCGATCACCTGGATCTCACCGCGGGATAATGCCGGTTTGAGGATGTTTGCCGCGTTCATCGAACCTTCGGCATCGCCGGCACCGACCAGGGTATGGACCTCGTCGATAAATAAGATAATGTTGCCTTCGCGTTTGACTTCTTCGATCAGGTTCTTAATACGGCTTTCAAACTGGCCGCGGAACTGCGTACCAGCCACCAAAGCGGTCATATCCAACAGATATACCTCTTTGCCGATCAGCTTGCCTGGAACATTCTCTGCAGCGATACGCTGCGCCAGACCCTCTGCGATCGCAGTTTTACCAACGCCCGGCTCACCGATGAGACACGGGTTATTCTTGTTTCTGCGGCATAAGATCTGGATCGCACGGGCGATCTCACGCTCTCTGCCGATCACCGGATCGAGTTCGTCATTTCTCGCACGTGCGGTAACATTGGTGCAGTATGTCGGTAAGAATTTCAGTTTTTTCTTTTTGTCTTTGCTGTCACTCTTTTCACCGGACTCGTTTTTTTCATCGGATGCTTCCGATTCGCTCGGCACCATAGCGGAATCCTCATCGGAATTCTTCTGCCCGCCGAACATTTTGCCGAAAATATTCGGCAAAGCCTGATTGATGCCGCCGACCATATCTTCGTCGAATTCGCCTTCGATCATTTCGGTCATCTCATCGATGTCCTCCGGATTGAAACCAGCCTGATTGAGCATGCTTTCCACTTCCGGAATCTTCAGTTCGCTTGCGCATTTGAGACAAAGACCCTCATTTTTCGGCTGACCGTTTTCAAAACGGGTCAGAAAAACGACGGCGGTTCTTTTTTTGCATTTGGAACAAACCATGTAGTTACTCCTTTGGATGTATTGCGGCTTCGAATCAGAAGGATCCGACCGAATATGTCTTAGTCTATACTGCCGCAGAATTATTATAGCACATCTTCATTTAGGAATTTCGGGGAAAATGTAAATAAATTGGGAAGGAAATTATTTATCCGATTGAACCGACCATACCCGAAGTCACAATGTTGTAGATGAGTTTGAATAAGAAGGTGTTTTCGATCACGGCGGTACTGCACCAGGAAAGCTGATCTGCGGTAAATCCGATGACCAGACGAAGTACGAAGGTAAGTACCAGCATAATGATAAAGCCGATACCGAGACCGCAGATACCGCCGATCACACCGTCGATCCTTCCGACTAAGGTTTTCTTGGATGCCTGATTGCCCAGCAGCTGCACCAGCCATTTGAACAGTAAAAACAGCAAAATCAGTAAGACCAGGAATAAGATACCCTGGATCAACGGGATGATAACTTCCGGCATACAGTCATATACCAGAAGATGTGCAACGTTTTCAACCTTGCTGTCGGCAAGGGCAGAAATCTTTTCGATGAAATTTTCGATGTTTCCCTCGCCAAGGATCAGATCCTTACAGAAAGAAGGGATCTTGTTTAATGCATTGATAATAACACTTTCAATGCGTACGCCGTCACCGACGTTGCTGATGTAAAGCTCGATTTTTTCGATAAAGTAAGGTCCGACGAATTTTTCGTACAGGATCGGCGCTGCTTTTCTGGAAACCAGATGAGATGTGATATACAGCGCAATGCAGCCGATCACATAGATCAGACTGCGGAAAAAGCCTTTTCTCCAGCCGCTCCAGAAGCAGAGTCCCAAAATTGCAAGGGTAATAAGGTCCATGATCCAATGTGCCATGATTCGTTTTCTCCTTTCTTATGTTTTATTTTTTAGATGTATTCTGCGCGGTTTCCATACGGGAAACGGTGTTATTACTGTAAAGGAATACCGTTTCACCCAAGATAGCCATACCGCTGCAATGCTCTTCCAGATCGATCAGCTCATTTTCGTTTTTGGAGAAGCTCCAATGGAAAAAGTTGTCGTCTGTCAGACAGTAAAGATTGGTACCGGTAAGATGCATATCGTACGGTACATCGTTCAGTTCGGTGGAAGCAATACGGTCGCCGCTTGCATTGTAGATCAGCAGGGAGGTCGTATTGTTATTGATGTTTTTCTGCGCCAATGCGAGATATTTTCCGCTGCCATCCACCGCATACAGATCGCTGTAGTAGTAGGTTGCGGAAAGGGTTGCACCGTCCTTGTCCAGAAATTCGATACTGCCGGTGGTTACAACCGCCAGACCGCCGTCTGACATCGGCTGCATATAATATGGCGATACCGAGTTGGAGAGAGTGGTACGGTAAATTTCTTTTTCGGAATTGAGGTTGAGCGCATAAACAATGGTTTTTAAGAAGCCGCCGTTTGCGTTGATGCAGCAGACATATAAACGGTTGCTGTCATCGTCAAATGCAAGAGAGATGACCTTGTCGCTTGCGGAGTACCAACGGTAGGATACCGAACCATCGGTGTGGTATACCGTCACTTCAGCCGCATAGCGGTCATGATAGGTCGCGATCGCGCAGTTTCCTTCTTTGGAAATCGCACCGGTGATGATCTTTTTCTCGGTCTCGATCGTAAAGCCCTGCTCAAACGGTTTTGCATAGCAGAACTGATTGCCGCTGTGATCGTAGATCATAACAGCTTCTTGGTTATTCTTCATAACAGGGGAGGAATAACCGAGCACCGCTTCGTCAGCTTTCTCGCCCTTCTCATCTAAGAAAATGACGCCGTTGCGGGTCATGATCGAAAGATAGCGATCCATGCCTTCGGCATCGCTGAAGGACTGCTCTTTGATGGTGACAGGGTATTGATCCTCTGCGGAAAGCTGCTTGAAGTGATAGAAAAATTCGGTGAATTTTCCGGTGAAGAATGCAGTAGCCAACACGATGACCAAAATCACAATGGTGCATCCGGCAAGGATCAGCGAGATCCATTTGCGCAGCTTGAGTGACTGACGGTAACGGTCAAGATCCTCGATCTTGCCTGCGGCCTTTGGCTGCTTTTCTTTGACTTTTTTTGGCGCTTTTGGGGCGTTATTTAATTTCTTTGGCAGTTTGTGCAGCCATTTGCTCATAATTCGGTACCTCTTGCGGTGGGATAAAAAGATCGTTTGGATGGATCAAACGGTCATACGGTGCTTTGTAGTAGATATGATTGAGATATAAGCCTTCCGGACCGGCTGTCTTGCCGGCTTTGGAACGGTCTTTGGATGCAATGATCTGCGGAATGCTGCCCGGCTTTATACGTTTGGCCTGAATAAATAACAGCGTTCCGACCATGATGCGGACCATATTGTAGAGAAATCCGTTTCCGCGGACACGGAAGATAACCATATCGCCTTCACGGTGTACCGATGCGGAATAGATGGTACGGGTACATTCGGTGACACCGCCGCCCTGCGAGCAGAATGCGGTGAAATCGTGGGTTCCGATGTAATCCTGCGCCTGCTCGTGCAGCAGTTTTTCATCGATGTGCCAACGGTACATTAAGGTCATATGCTCCAAAAACGGATTTGGGATGGATGAATTCCAGATGCGATACTCGTATTCCTTTGCGGCACAGTCATATCTTGCGTGGAATTCCTCCGGCACCTCGATGCAGCGTAAAACAGCGATGTCATTCGGCAATACGCGGTTGAGCGCAATGACCAGACGGTCGCAGGGGATGATGCAGTCGGTGCGCATATGGAAGTAGTAGGAGTTGGCATGAACACCGGAATCGGTGCGTGAACAGCCGGAGATATCCTCGCGTTTATGCAGTACCGCTTCGATTGCATCCTGCATCACCTGCTGTACGGTAACGGCATTGTCCTGTACCTGCCAGCCGTGATAATGCGCGCCGAAAAAGCTGATCTCCAAAACCACACTGCGCATATTCATGCCTCCTTTCCTAAAAATCAAAACGGTAAAAAGATGTTGAGTACGATCACACCTGCAATCAGCAGTGCAACAGCCCCCAGTGCAAACCAGTCGATCTTGGTGATCTTCGGCTGACGCAGTTTGGTGCGTTTATCGCCGCCGTTGTAGCAGCGGCATTCCATTGCCACCGCCAGCTCCTCCGCACGGCGGAAAGCCGATACGAACAGCGGAATTAAGATCGGGATCATCGCTTTGGCTCTTGCAATCAGGTTGCCACTTTCAAAGTCGGCACCGCGTGCTTTTTGTGCAGCAATGATCTTGTTGGTTTCCTCCATTAAGGTCGGAATGAAACGCAGCGCAATGGTCATCATCATAGCGATCTCATGCGCCGGAAAACGGATGACTTTAAGCGGGGAGAGCAGACGCTCGATGGCGTCGGTGAGTGCGATCGGGGTGGTGGTGAAGGTGAGCATCGAGGTGGAAACGATCAAAAGCGTGATACGGATGATCATGACCACAGCGTTGTATAAACCTTCCCAGGTCGGTTTTAAGATCCAAAATTCAAAGATCGGGGTACCCTCAACAAAGAACATATTTAAGATCGCGGTGAATAAAATCAGCGGCAGGATCGCTTTGACGCTGCGGACGACGGTTTTCACCGGAACTTTGGAAATGGCAACCTCAAGGCATAAGAAGAATGCCGGCAGGAGAAAGCCCAAGATGTTGCGGATGATAAATAAAATGACAACATACGCAACGATCACTAAAATCTTAAATCGGGCATCCATGCGGTGCAGTAAGGATTTTCCCGGGTAATATTGGCCGAAGGTAATATCCATGTCAGATTACCTCCTTCCCGAAAACTTCCAGCAGCGCTTTCTTTGCCTGCTCCGGAGTGAAGATATCGCGCGGGATCTGCGGATATTTCTCGTGCAGCGTACGGAAAACACGGGTGACCTGCGGAATGCTCAAGCCGAGTGCTTCGATCTCATCCGCTTTGGAAAAGACGTGTTCGACACTGCCGTAGTCGTATACGGAAGCTTTGTTCATGACCAGTACCGAGTTTGCATATTTTGCGGTATCTTCCATGCTGTGGGAGACAAGCAGTACGGTACTGCCGCTGTTCTTGTGATAATTTTGGATCATATCCAGAATGCGGTCACGGCCGTGCGGATCGAGTCCTGCGGTCGGCTCATCCAGGATGAGTACCTTCGGCTGCATCGCAATGACACCTGCGATGGCAACGCGGCGTTTCTGACCGCCGGAAAGCTCGAACGGACTTTTTTGCAGCAGTTCGTTGGATAAACCGACCGCTTCGGCTGCCGCACGTACACGAGCATCGATCTCACTTTCGGACAGTCCCATGTTCTTTGGGCCGAAAGCGATGTCTTTGTAACAGGTTTCTTCAAATAACTGGTATTCCGGATACTGGAATACCAATCCGACATTGAATCGGGTCTGACGCAAGGTCTGTTTGCTTTCCCAGATATCCTTGCCGCAGACATAGATTTTGCCGGAGGACGGCTTTAAGAGTCCGTTAAAATGCTGGATCAGGGTGGATTTGCCGGAGCCGGTATGACCGATCACCGCAACAAAATCGCCCTCTTCGATCTCTAAGTTTACATCTTTGATCGCAGCTTTTTCGTCCGGTGTACCACCGGAATATAAATGGGTCAGATGTTCGGTTTTGATGATACTTGCCATCAGGACTCCTTTCCGCATCGCTGCATCAGCAGATCGATCGCATCAATAAATTCGTCCGGGGTAAGGATGTCATCGGATAACGGAAGTCCCGCATCGATCAGGGTGTGCGCGACATCGGTGACCTGTGGTACATCCAAACCGATCTTTTTGAGCAGAGCAACCTTTGCAAAGACTTCTTTCGGCGTACCGTCCATCAACACTTTTCCGTGATCTACAACAATGACGCGATCCGCCTGTACCGCTTCGTCCATATAATGGGTGATCAAAACAGCGGTGGTGTTCTGCTCTTTGTTCATGCGCTTGATCGTTTTCATGACCTCGCGGCGTCCTTTCGGGTCGAGCATAGCGGTCGGCTCGTCAAGGACGATGCATTTTGGGTTCATGGCCAGGATACCGGCAATGGCGATGCGCTGCTTTTGTCCGCCGGAAAGCTGGTGTGGTGCTTTGTCGCGGTATTCGAGCATACCCACGTCGGTGAGTACCTTTTCTACGCGCTGCATCATTTCACTCGGCGGTACGCCTAAATTCTCCATCGCAAAAGCAACATCTTCTTCAACGATGGTCGCAACGATCTGGTTGTCCGGGTTTTGGAATACCATGCCGACGGTCTGACGGATGTCAAACAGCATATCTTCATTTTTGGTGTCGATGCCGGTGACCAGTACGGTGCCGGAATCCGGGGTCAGAATGGCATTGAAATGTTTGGCTAAGGTGGATTTTCCCGAGCCGTTGTGTCCGAGGATTGCCACGAAAGATCCTTCTTCGATCGACAGGGTGATGTCGTCTAAGATCAGCTTTCTTCCTGCAGCATCTTCATTGTCATACGCAAAGGTGACCTGCTCGGTTTCGATCAGCATCTTAGATGCTTGTTCGTTCATAGTGATTTCCTTCCTTCAAATAAGCCGTTTGTTTATTCGCCGCGGAAAATCGCGGTCGAACCGCACGGCAGTACACATTTACTTGCTTTGACCGGCAGACCGATCTCGTCTGCCGAAACGCTGCCTTTGTATTTCTTTCCGACCGTTACGGATAACAGATAGGACATAACCGACGGGGAAAGACCGGTGGTGTAGGAGTTGAGTAAGAATAATAACGGGCGATCGGATAAGATCTCGGAGCATAAGGAAACCAGATGGAAGATATGCTCCTCAAGCTGCCATACTTCGCCGCCCGGGCCTCTGCCGTAAGAAGGCGGGTCCATAACGATGATGTCATATTTGTTGCCGCGGCGGATCTCACGCTGTACGAATTTCTCGCAGTCGTCTACGATCCAGCGGATCGGTTTGTTGGTTAAGCCGGATAATGCGGCATTTTCTCTTGCCCATTGAACCATGCCTTTGGAAGCGTCTACATGGCAGACTTCCGCACCTGCGGCAGCCATTGCCAGAGTAGCACCGCCGGTATAGGCAAATAAGTTGAGTGCTTTGATCGGCCGGCCGGCATTTTTGATGGCATCCTGCAACAGATCCCAGTTGACTGCCTGCTCCGGGAATAAACCGGTGTGTTTGAATCCGGTCGGACTGATCTTAAAGGTCAGATCGCCGTAACGGATCTGCCAGAATTCCGGCAGTTTTTGGAAGTAATCCCAGCTGCCGCCGCCTTTTTTGGAACGCAGGTAGTGTGCATCCGCTTTCTTCCACGCCGGATCGGTGCGGTCGGTCTGCCAGATGATCTGCGGGTCCGGACGGACTAAAGTGTAGTTGCCCCAACGTTCGATTTTTTCACCGTCGCTGGTATCGATGATCTGATAATCTTTCCATTGATCTGCAGTACGCAAGATATGGTACCTCTTTTCTTTAGATTTTTATTATAACATCTGCTGACCTTCGATCGGAAGGCCGAGATGACGGTAGGCAAGCGGAGTGACGCATCTGCCGCGCGGAGTTCGGGTTAAGAAACCAAGCTGCATCAGATACGGCTCATATACGTCCTCAAGGGTCACGGATTCTTCACCCAGATATGCTGCCAACGATTCCAGGCCGACAGGACCGCCGCCGTAGTTTTCAATGATGCAGTGCAGCATTCTGCGGTCGATGTTGTCCAGACCGAGCTCGTCGATTTCAAGACGCTCGAGTGCTGTGGCAACGATCTCTTTGGTAATGCGGCCGTCACCGATGATCTGCGCAAAGTCGCGCACACGCTTGAGCAGACGGTTTGCGATACGCGGTGTACCACGGGAACGTCTTGCAAGCTCCAAAGCACCTTCCGGATCGCAGGAGATTTCCAGGATGGAAGCACTTCGGGTGATGATCTGAGCAAGCTGCTGCGGAGTGTACAGTTCCAGACGCAGCGGGATGCCGAATCGGTCACGCAGCGGAGCGGAAAGCTGTCCGGCACGGGTGGTCGCACCGACTAAGGTAAAATGCTGTAAGTCCAAGCGGATGCTTCTTGCAGCCGGACCTTTACCGATGATAATGTCCAGCGCAAAGTCCTCCATGGCAGGATATAAGACCTCCTCGACCGAACGGTTTAAGCGATGGATCTCATCGATAAACAATACATCATTCTTGTTGAGGTTGGTCAGTAAGGCAGCCAGATCGCCCGGTTTTTCGATTGCCGGGCCGCTGGTGACCTTGATGTTGGTGTTCATCTCGTTTGCGATGATGTTGGAAAGGGTTGTCTTACCTAGACCCGGCGGGCCGTAGAGTAAAACATGATCGAGTGCATCACCGCGCTGTTTTGCCGCACGGATGTAGATCGAGAGATTCTCTTTTGCCTTGTCCTGTCCGATGTATTCGGTGAGCATCTTCGGACGCAGGGAGAATTCGATGTCAGCATCGTTTTCGGTGTATTCCGGAGCGGTGATCCGGTTTTCGAAATCAAATTCGATATTGCTTTCGTTCTGAATCAAAAGAATTCACGTCCTTTCGATTATAAATTGGCGGCAAGCAGCCGCAGACCTTTTTTGATCAGTTCTTCTACCGGCAGAGAAGCATCTTCTTTTGCCAATGCCTTTGCCGCAAGCGGCTGCGGGTATCCGAGTACCACCAGAGCACTGACCGCTTCATCGATGTTGCTTGCATTTTTCGGCAGGATGACATCGGCAGCTGCCGCGGATTCCTGTTTGAGATTGGACTTGGTGATCTTGTCCCTGCATTCAAGAACAATGCGTTCAGCAGTCTTTTTGCCGACGCCCGGACAACGGGTCAGCGTTTTGGCATCACCGGTTGCAATGCAGAGTGCTACCTGACTTGGGGTCAAGTCGGAGAGGATAGAGATAGCAACCTTCGGACCGACACCGGAAACACCGGTCAGGATACGAAAACACTCTCGCTCCTCACGCTCGGCAAAGCCGAACAGCTCGATCGCATCCTCGCGTACAGCGGTGTGGATGTATACAAACGCCTTTTCGCCGATTTTCGGCAGTTTGGATAAGGTGTGCAGCGATGCGCGGAATCCGTAGCCGACTCCCGCACAGGAGATCACAGCCATTTCGCGATCGGTCTCGGTTAAGATACCGTCTAAACTGTATATCATAAGCTCCTCCTAAAAGTATGGATTTACCTTTTGGGCATAAAGCGCATCAGCGAGCCGGAAACGTGCGCATGACAGATCGCCATGGCAAGTGCGTCGGCCGTATCGTCCGGTTTTGGGACGGATTTTAAATGCAGGATCTGGCGTGTCATTTCCTGCATCTGATGCTTGTCGGCACCGCCGTAGCCGACCAAAGCCTGTTTGGCCTGCATCGGGGTGTATTCATAGATCGGGATATTGTGCTGTGCGGCACCGAGTAAGATCAGTCCGCGTGCCTGCGCAACATCGATACCGGTCGTGACGTTTTTGGAAAAGTACAGCTTTTCGATCGAGATCACATCCGGCTTGAAGGTAGTTAAGATCTGCGAATAGTCGTCGTAGATGACCTTTAAGCGATGAGAAAACTCATCATTCTTGTCGGTGGTGATCGAACCGTAGCTGAGAACGGTAAACTGATTGCGTGTGTAATCGATCAGACCGTAGCCGACAATGGCATAGCCCGGGTCGATTCCCAATATTTTCATATGATTTCCTTCTTGTTTTTTTGGTTTTAGGCATACTGATACATTATTATTCTATCACATTTTTTGAGTGCTGTCTATACCCCTGTTTTTGAATTTACGAAACAT
This sequence comes from Oscillospiraceae bacterium, assembly GCA_045133555.1. GTDB lineage: Bacteria > Bacillota > Clostridia > Oscillospirales > Ruminococcaceae > JAHHTP01. The sequence goes on along the minus strand of JBGUUN010000081.1, from coordinate 3,865 downwards.
ACAATATAATAAGGAAAAAGTGTGACTATCTGCGCAGATATGTGACGAAAGACGCGCAAAAAGTGACGCAGGTAAACATCAGCATAAAAAATATAACGGGATTTTCACTGCTGCTTGATAAAAGCATTCCGTTTGGCATCGAAAGGCAGGCGAGATCTGTCTGCGGTAAAAACAGCAATAATCCACGCCAGATCGCGGCGGTAAGGATCCCCATCAAAAGCCGTACCGTTATAAACAGCGGATAACAGGTGGCAGCTTCTTTGAGGATGCCGTATAGCTGCAGATGGATGCCTAAGCCGCCGAATCCGCAGAAAAAGGCGATCAACAGCATTTTGGATATCCCGTCAAATGCCGTGATACCGCTGCAGCCGGCGGTGACCTCCATGAGCCCCGAAATAAGATCTCTGCATTTTCCCGGCAGTCTGCATAAAAGCGGATCAAGCATTCCGCGCAGCGCAAAGAAGAAGATCACCGATGCGCAGATATCCGCCATGGATCTTGCGGCTTTGCGTACCGCTTGCGGCAAATCATTTGGCGGGAAATCACCCGGAAGCGATGCACAGGATGTTTTATGAAATAGGATCCCGTATACCGCAAGACCCAATAGCATCGAAAGATATTGTGAGAGTAAAAGCAATATACCTGCGGTCGTGTTTTGTAAAACAGCCGTACCGATATAGTGGATGCAAAACCCCGGACCGGCACAAAGCAGCAGACAGGAAAGTGCTTTTGCCTGTTTGACCGACAGGCATTTGTTTTCATACGCCTTGCGGACACAGAGCGCACCGACGGGATAACCGCCGCTTGCGGTCAGCAAAAGCATGGACAGAAAACCTTTTGGGAAAGGACCCTTGGCAGGTTTGGGGCTTGACGGGATATAAAACAGATTGGCGGCGATCAAAAACAGATAAAGTGCCGGGATGAGCTGCTTGATGCAAAGATCGATCCCGCAGTGCATCGCGGTCAGGCAGCTTTCCGAGCAGATGCATCCGAGCAGGATCAGTGTCAGCGGAAACAGGTTGTAAAACTTCTTTTTCATATGCCCTCCGTTTTGGTGTTCTCATTCATTTATATGTAGAGTGGGGAAAGCGTATGAGATGTATAGTCTGCCTGTTGGCGGCATAAATTGGAGGGAGAGTGAGAAAGGCGGTGTGAAATGTCAAAACGCAGAAAGAAACGCAGCCTTGCGATATGGAGCGGATGCGATTGGCTGCCGATGATCGAGGTGCATCGCTCGGGTAAAACGGTGCTGTACGGATGTAAGTCCATGTCCGAATTTTCGGATGAATGTATGGGTTTTAGCACGCCGGAGGGCGAGATCATGATCTACGGTCCTACTTTGACATTGCTTGATTATTGCGATGAGACCGCAGTGATATCCGGTAAAATTTTGCGGATCGAACTCATTGGCGGGATCAACCGATAAGGAGAAATAAGATGCTACGATTCTTGATAGGTCTGCTGTTTGGTTATTGCAGGGTGTCGGTGCAGACTGCGGATCCTGTGCGGCTGATCAACCGTCTGCGGCAGGCGGATATTTTTATTTGGGCGCCGAAAAGCAAAGATACCGAGATGCGATTTTGCTGTATGAAACGTGCCGCACCCAAAATGTATGACCGGCTATGTACCATCGGTATCACCGATATCAAGGTCAAAGGCTGCGGCATTCCGTTTTTGCTTTCCACGACGGTAAGAAAGATCTGTTTTGTGACAGCTGCTGCAAGTTTTATTCTGCTGCCGTTGGTCTGCAGTAATTTTGTGTGCCGGATCACGGTAGATGGCAACACTTCGGTTGCTGCCGAGGATATTCTGGAAACGCTTGCACTTGATGGCGTCAAGCTCTATGCATATATCCCTAACTTGCAGTTAAAAGACAGTCGACAGCAGCTTTTGCTGTCACAGCCAAAGCTGTCGTGGGCGACCTTGAATCTGGTGGGGAATACCATCGAGGTTATCGTACATGAAAAGACAGGTAAACAGACGGTGCGGGACAATCAGCCTTGCAATATCGTCGCGGAATATGACGGTATGATCTGTAAAGCACAGGTACTTTGCGGAAAACAGTTGGTCAAGGCAGGTGCAGCGGTGCGCAAAGGGCAGCTGCTTGTGTCGGGATTTTTGGAGACCGAAACGGGACATCTTTCCTATTTGCACGCACAGGGAAGCTTCATTGCGCAGGTCGAACTGCAAAAAAGCTACACCGTTGACCTTGATGCATCGGATTATACGGCGTTGGAAAAGGGAATATCGCACCGTAGTCTGCAGATTTTCGGATGCACCGTACCGCTGTATCATGCTGGGCATTCGGTCACGCAGCCGTATACCGTTTTTGAGCAAACCAAACTGCTGCAGATCGGCGATTATACGATCCCGATCGGAATCACGCTGCGAAATTATACGCTGTATCGGGAAACACCGGCGACTTTGACCAAAACCGATGCAATAGAAATCTTAAACCGAAGAATGGAAGAGTATGAACGGTATGAGCTGGAAGATGCGGTGGTCTTAGGACGGAATGATACCGTGACGCAAGACGGCAGTAAATTGACCCTGACCTCGGAATTTTTGTTGCAGACCGATATTGCCAAACAGGTTTTGATCGGTGTTGTGGAATAAGAGGAAATAAATTTGCAGGATTTTCAAAAAAAGACTTGCAAAAATGATTGCTTTTTTATTGAAAATCTTGTATAATAAGAAAAAATGGGATTTTGGAGGTCTGTTATATGACATTTAATGATATCAGAAAAACTTCGTTCGGCGGTTATCATAAGGAAGATGTTGCTGCTTTTTTCCGCGAACTGGAAGTTACACACCGGTCTCAGCTTGAAAAACTGACTGCCGAGACCGACTCTTTGCGTGAAGCACAGAAGGATATTTCTGCGCAGATCGAAGGACTGCAGTCCCGCATTGCAATGCTGCAGGCTGAAAAAGATAATCTTGTTACCGAGAATAATCAGCTGCGTGAGGTCGTTGAGGAAGAATACGAGCGTATCACCGTGCTGGTCGAGAAGAATAAGGCGTTGACCGAGCAGGTTGAGCAGACCGAGGGTGAGAAAGAGGCGTTCAATGCGCAGATCGTCGGCTTAAATGATCTTATCGCAGAAAAACAGGAAGAAGTGCAGGCTGTTACCGCACAGTCTATCGAGAAGCTCAACGAGGCTGCTGCACGTTACGAAGCACTTGAGGAGGATACCCGTCTGAAGATCGAACGTTACGAACAACTGCAGGCTGCTGCGATCACTGCGGAAGAACTGATCGAGAAAGCAAAAGAGCAGGCTGCCAACATCACCGCAGAGGCTGAACAGGTATTGCAGGATGCAAGAGACAGCGTTGAGCCGGTGAAGGAAGCTTGTATCCGCGAGGCACAGGTCGAAGCGGAAGGCATGCTGCAGAATGCAAAAGAGAAAGCGGAAGATCTGGTCAAAGAGGCACAAAGACAGGCGGAAGGTATCCGTATGCAGACCAAGACCGAGACCGAACAGCTTGGTCTGGAGTGCAGCCGTATTGTAGAGGATACCCGCGATACCGCACAGAAGATCCTTTCCCAGGCACAGGAAGAAGCCAGAGATACCATCCTGACCGCACAGGCAGAGAACGCACATCTTGCTGCGGAGAAACGTCAGCTGCAGAAAGAGACCGATGAACTGCTGTCCCAGGCACGTGATGAAAGCGACCGTATTTCCAAGGAGATGGATTTAAAACTGGCTCTTGAACGTAAGAAGATGGACGATTTCCAGGCTGAGATCGCAGCATTCAAACAGAAAATGCTGTCGAATATGGAGGGCTTGATGGCAGGTCTTGATCTGCTGTCCTCCGATGAGTGAAGGGTGAGCGGTCAGAAAGTACATCCCGCACCGGTAAAGAC
>JBGUUN010000080.1:0-17963 GCA_045133555.1 Oscillospiraceae bacterium | reverse complement strand
CGATCCAGGTATTCCGGGATCTGCAGCGTCTTTTTATATCCCATTGCGGCAAAGCTCTCGGAATTGCCGGCAGGACCAAACAAGGCGTTCATCGCTTTTCTCCTTTCTGACCGATCTTACGGTAATGTGCAAGGACCGGTTTTTCCAGTTTCCGTTTGAGTCGGAAGAAAGAAGACTCCTCCGCCTCAAAATACCGCACCATGATCGAAAGCATACCGCAGGCATTCGCACCCAGGATGTCGGTGTACACCTGATCTCCGATCACCGCGATCTCATTTGCGGCAAATCCGAAGCACTTCTTGGCTTTTTGATATCCGATCGGCAGCGGTTTGGCGCTGTTTGGGATCGCATCGATACCGATCTTTTTGGAAAACGGTTCGATACGCGGCGCATTGTTATTGGATGCGATCATCAGTTTGATCCCATTTTGGCGCATCAGTTCGATCCACGCTAACACCTCAGCCGAGATTTCCTGGCTGTTATGATGGGTCAGCGTATTATCCACGTCCAAGATCAGCCCTTTGATGCCGTATCTTTTTAACAGTTCCGGCGTCACCCTGTTGATATGTTCCAGATAAATATCCGGCGTCAGGATCCGCATTTTATCAATTCCTCCCACTACGACAAAAAAGCGAGCAATGATCGCTCGCTTTCGCTGTCTTAGAATTAGCAAATATTATTTGAATTTGCGTTTACGCGCAGCCTCAGATTTTTTCTTGCGTCTTACGGAAGGTTTTTCGTAATGTTCTCTTTTACGAACCTCAGCCAGAACGCCCGATTTTGCGCAGGATCTTTTGAAACGTCTCAGTGCGCTTTCTAAAGATTCATTCTCTTTTACACGTACTTCTGCCACTCTTATTCCCTCCCTTTGCTTAAAACAGCAGAGGTTTACAACAAGCAAACAATTAAGCCGCTATATTGCAACGCTTCTATTATACACGATGTAAAGACGTTTGTCAATACTTATTTTAAATTATTTTAAACTTTTTTCCAAAAAGGATCGGTCGAAAACTTTCGACCGATCCTTACGGTTTATCTGACTACCAGGTTGACCAGTTTGCCCGGAACACAGATCTCTTTCACGATCGTTTTTCCTGCAAGTGCCTCAACGATCTTCGCATCTGCTTTCGCTGCTGCCAATAAAGTATCCTTATCCGCATCTGCTGCAACCATCAGTTTCGCTTTGAGTTTACCGTTGATCTGAACAACGACCTCAATGGTGCTCTCCTGACATTTCGCCTCATCGTACTCCGGCCATGCCATCTCACAGATCATCTGTTTGTTGCCGATAACCTCATTGATCTCCTCGGTCATATGCGGAGCAAACGGGTTTAACAGCTTGATGAATACTTCATACTCAGCACGGGTGATCTTGCCGCTGTCAGCTACTTTGTTTAAGGTAGCCATCATTGCAGCGATCGCGGTGTTGAATTTTAACTGCTCGATGTCCTCGGTAACTTTACGGATGAGTTTATGGAACTCGGTCTCCATCTCTTTACGGATATCACCGTCTACCATAACATCCTGTAATGCCCAGATTCTGTCAAGGAAACGTTTACAGCCGCGGATGCTCGAAGAAGACCACGGAGCTGCTGCACCGTAATCGCCCATGAACAGGATGTATACACGCAGTACGTCTGCGCCGTATTCATCTACAACATCGTTCGGGTCGATAACGTTGCCTTTGGATTTACTCATCTTCTCGCCGTCCGGGCCTAAGATCAAGCCCTGAGCGGTACGTTTTGCATACGGCTCTTCGCACGGAACCAGACCCTGATCAAATAAGAAGTGATGCCAGAAACGGGAGTAGATCATATGACGGGTAACGTGCTCCATACCGCCGTTGTACCAGTCTACCGGCATCCAGTAATCGAGTGCTTCTTTGGATGCAAATGCCTCTGTATTTTTCGGATCACAGTAACGTAAGAAGTACCAGGAAGAACCTGCCCACTGCGGCATGGTATCGGTCTCACGTTTTGCAGCTGCGCCGCACTTCGGACAGGTGCAGTTTACATAAGACTCGATCTTCGCTAACGGGCTCTCACCGCCTTCACCCGGCTCAAAGTTTTCCATATTCGGCAGACGCAGCGGCAATTCCTCATACGGAACACCTACCATACCGCAATGCGGACAGTGGATGATCGGAATCGGCTCGCCCCAATATCTCTGACGGTTGAATGCCCAGTCTTTCATCTTATACTGAACACCCTTCTCACCGATGCCGTTTTCGCCTAAGTATGCAAGCATCTTCTCGATAGCTTCTTTTTTGGTTTCGATGCCGTTTAAGAAATCGGAGTTGACCATCTTGCCGTCACCGGTATAAGCAGCTTCCTCGATGTTGCCGCCGGAGATAACTTCGATGATGTCAATGCCGAATTTTTTAGCAAAGTCATAGTCACGCTCATCATGTGCCGGTACAGCCATGATCGCACCGGTACCGTAACCCATCATAACATAGTCGGAGATGTAGATCGGGATCTCTTTGCCGTTTGCCGGGTTGATCGCAGCGATACCGTCGATGCAGACACCGGTTTTCTCTTTGACAAGCTGGGTACGCTCGAACTCGGTTTTCTTAGCACACTCTGCTTTGTATGCATCCAGTTCGTCGATGTTTTTGATGCGGTCGCGGTATTTCTCGATAACCGGATGCTCCGGAGCGATTACCATGAAGGTAACACCGAACATGGTGTCACATCTGGTGGTGTAGATACGTAAGGTCTCATCGCAGCCGGTCAGTTTGAAGTTTGCGAATGCACCTTCTGATCTGCCGATCCAGTTTCTCTGCTGTAATTTTACATTCGGCAGGTAGTCTACGTCATCTAAGCCGAACAGCAGTTTATCTGCATACTCGGTAATGCGCAGGTACCATACCTCTTTGGATTTCTGGATGATATCGCTGTGGCAGATATCACATTTACCGCCCTGGGAGTCCTCGTTGGATAAAACGACTTTACAGTGCGGGCAGTAGTTTACCAAAGCCTGCTCACGGAATACCAGTCCGTTATCGAACATTTTGCGGAAGATCCACTGGGTCCATTTATAGTAATCTTCATCGGTGGTATCGATCACACGGTTCCAGTCGAAGGAGAAGCCGACGCGTTTTAACTGAGAGGTGAACTTCTCAATGTTTCTGTCGGTCAGTACACGCGGATGGATGTTGTACTTGATTGCGGAGTTTTCGGTCGGCAGGCCGAATGCATCGAAGCCGATCGGGAACAGGACATTGTAGCCCTGCATTCTTCTCTTTCTGGAAATAACCTCCAGACCGGAATAAGCCTTGATATGACCTACATGCATACCTGCGCCGCTCGGATACGGGAACTCAACCAGCGCAAAATATTTCGGTTTGCTGTAATCATCGGTTGCGGTGAACACCTGTTTTTCGTCCCAGATGTCCTGCCACTTTTTCTCGGCAGATGTAAATTCGTATTTCATTGTACGGATCCTTCTTTCAATATAGAATGCTGCTTATATATCTTACGCTTTCGGTGCATCCAAAAGTGTGAGAATATCGATTTTTTTACCGTCGCTCCAGAGTTTGTCCAGGTTATAGAACTCTCTGGTCTGGCGGTAGAACAGATGAACGATAACATCACCGTAGTCGATGACGATCCAGTTGGAGGTCTGATAACCCTCGATACGGTCCGGGATCATACCCTCCTGTTTGCAGATATACTCGACCTCATCCGCAAGAGCGCGAACATGGTTGGTATTGCTTGCGGAAGCAATTACAAAATAATCGGTCAGAATGGTCAGATCGCCGATCTCGATGATATCGATATCATCGGCTTTTTTATCCGACAAGGTCTTTGCGATCAGTTTAACTTTATCCTTAGTTTCCATATAATTCCTTTCTTTATTCCAAAGCGGAAGTCGTTTCATCCCATTTGAGCTTTTCCGGATCATCCCAGACTTCTTGCTCATTGCTGCTTTCCGGCGCAGAGGATGTCTCGCTCGATACATCAGAGCTGCTTTCAACCGTTACATCGGAGGTGGTTTCACTCACTTCGGAAGAAACCGGCGGTAAAACCTCACTTTCAACCTCTGAGATCACTTCCGAAGTCACTTCCGAGGAGGTTTCTTCAGAAGAAGATTCCGTTGTACTGCTTGTTTCCTGCGTGCTCTCAACGGTGGACGAACTGCTCGGACGGGAGACCGTCGAATTATTCGAAGAACCGTTCTGATTATAGATCAGTGCCGGATTGGTCTGCACGTACTGATCCTGCTCACCCTCATATGCATAGCTTGTTGCAGCCTCAATGATCTGCAGATCCACCCAGTTTACCTTCTCACCGTTTTCTCTGAAATGCTCATTGAGCAGATCGGCAAGCGGTTTTACATGGACAGACAGTTTGGACAGTCCGTCATAGCGATCCTTAAACGAAGTGACTTCACAGCTATGGAACTCCAGCGCACTCATATCCATTCCCGCAAAAAGCTGATAATACGATAGTGCATCATTGATCGACATATCGGTATTCAGATACTGGAAGATGGTCGGTGCGAGCTTTAACATCTCGGTTTTGTCCAAAGACAGGCACTTTTTGACGAATGCCTTAAAGAAGATCTGCTGCATCTTCATACGGGTGAGGTCGCCTGCCGCATATGCATGACGCTCGCGAACGAATTTATTCGCCGCTCTGCCGTTTAAGGTCTGTACGCCCTTGACGATGGTGACACCCTCTAAGGTAAACGAATACGGAGAATCTACCGTAACACCGCCGATGAGATCGACGATATCCTCAAAGCCGTCCATATTCATCACAACATAATAGTCCAGCGGAAGCTGCAGCATACTGTTGATCTTACGCGCTAAGTTTTCGATACCGCCGTTATGAGACGAGCTGTATACCGCATTGAGTTTACCGGTGCTGTAATCGCGGCCGATATATGTATCGCGCGGAAGCTGTAAAATATCAACCGTCTGATCTACAAAGTCCATATGAATGACCATCATAACGTCGGTCAGCTTGCCGCGGGCGGTATTTTCCTTATAGTCGATACCGCAAAGCAGGATATTCATATACTGCTCTTTTTCTCCCGGCTTGGTTGCAAGCTCTTCATCAAGCACACCGTCATCACTTTCGGTATTGTTGCCGCTGTCGACCAGAATATTACTGTTTAAGACACGATCCGATGCGATGACGCCGACAGTAGCAACCAGTGCCAGCACCAATGCAACGATCAGTGATACGCTTGCCCAGCGTTTGGTACGCAAGAATTCAAAAAAGCTTAAGTTTTCGTTTGCCGGTGGTTGTGTAACCTTATTTTTACGAACTTTCTTTGCCATTTTCCGCACCTTTCTCTCACTGCAAAATAAGCTGATCCGCTTATTTTTTCTTACTCATGTGCAGCATCTCGTTATAACATTCCGCCGTATCGATCGGCAGAAAGCTTCCCGTATTGGTGATCTTTTTCAGCGTATCCACCGTCAGCTCCAAAATTGCCCCATTGATATCGGTATAGGACAGTTCTCTGAGCTGTTTGACACCCTGATATTTTCTTTCTTCGGATGTGGCATCCGCCACAAAGATGATCTTTTCCAGAATACTCATACCGCCGCGGCCGGTCGTATGATACGAAACCGCATTCAAAACATCCTCGTCGGTAACGCCGAGTTCGTCTCTTGCAAACAGCATGCCGGTCTTTGCGTGATACAAAGGCGGCGTCTTGAGAATCTCTTCAGAAAAGATTATATCAGATTTCAGCAATTTTTGCAACTGCCGTTCGACACTTTCTTCCTTGGTGATATCATGCAGCAAAGCGGCAAGCTCGGCTTTCTTTCGGTCGGCACCGTAAATGTCGGCAAGCAGCATTGCCTGCTTGCGTACGGCAAGGACATGATGCAGACGTTTTTCCGACAGTCTGACGGACAAAAGCTTCTTTAACTCATCAATGGTCATTCTGCGTCGCCCTCCTTTGGCTGATACAGACCGTGCTCTTTGATATAGGCATATACCGCATCCGGCAGATATTCTTTCAGACGCAGATCGTTTTGCTCAAGCATCGTACGCAGCTCGGTCGAGGAAATATCGATGCAGTCGGCATCCACCGTATGCACACAATCGCGGCGCAGATGCGGGTATGCCGCAAAAAGTTCTTCTTTTTTGGCAAGGATCTTTTCATACTCATCCGCCTTACGCACGCTGACCGCAAGGTCACAGTAGTTTAAGATCTCCTGCCATTCATACCATCGGTCAAAGCACAAAAACATATCGGTGCCCATCACAAAATAGTAATGCTCGTCCGGATGTTCCTCTTTCAAACGGCGCATAGTCAAAACAGTATAGCTTTTACCGCCGGCGGTCATCTCCATATCACTTACCGTGACATACGGCATATCCTTGACCGCAAGTCTGCACATAGCAAGACGGTCCTCATTTGCGGCAAGCTGCTTTGCAGCTTTATGCGGCGGCACGTTTGCCGGGATCAGCATCGCCTTTTCAATTCCCAGCTTATTGCAGCATACGGAGCAAAGGCGCAGATGACCGGTATGGATCGGGTTAAAGGTACCGCCGAAGATAGCAGTCTTTCCCATTATTTTAACGGATAGATCGGATCTTTTTCAAATGCACGGTAGATAACGATACGGGTACCGATGCACTGAATGATCTCGCAGTCGATCTGGGAAGAGATCTCGGTTGCAGCATCTTTTGCGGAGAGCAGAGAGTTCTCCAAAACGCGGACCTTGATCATCTCACGTGCGATCAATGCCTCATCGATCTGTTTTAATACGTTTGCGGTAACACCCTCTTTACCGATCTGTAAAATGGTCTCCATGGTATTTGCATAGGAGCGCAGTTTTGCTCTGTCTTTGGTAGTTAACATTTCTTTATCCTCACTCAATATTCAAAGATTCAAATACTTTCTTCAGTTCACGGAATGCCATGCCGCGATGGCTGATCGCATCCTTTTCCTCGTCGGTCATAGAAGCCATGCTCTGTTTTCCGACATAGAAGATCGGATCGTAGCCGAAACCGCGATCGCCGGATTTACCGAAACCGATCGCACCTTCACATACACCGTTTACGGTGTACTCTTCGCCCGCAGCCTTGATAAAATGAATGCTGCAGACATATCTTGCGGTTCGTTTTTGAGCCGGTACGCCTTTCATATAATCCAGCACTTTGCCACAGCAGACATCCTCGGATGCATATCTTGCCGAGTAAACGCCCGGGAAGCCGTTCATATAATCGATCACGATACCGGAATCGTCCGCGATGGTCGGAATACCGGTCATCTCAAACAATGCTCTTGCTTTGATCGCCGCATTAGCCGCAAAGGTCTTACCGTTTTCCTCAACATCCAAGGTCACATTCAGATCCTTCGGAGTCAAGATCTCATTGCCCGGAAACATTCTGCGAAACTCACGCACTTTTCCGGCATTGGAGGTTGCAAGCAATAATTTCATCTCGATTCACCTCATTCAAACAGCGCATCTGCGAAATCTTTGGCACAAAACGGCTGCAGATCGTCGATTTGCTCACCGACGCAGATGTATTTTACCGGTAATCCGGTTTCCTCACGGATCGCAATGACCACACCGCCTTTTGCGGTACCGTCCATCTTGGTCAGAATGATACCGGTCAGATCGGTGGTCTGTGCAAACAGCTTCGCCTGGTTGATACCGTTTTGACCGGTGGTCGCATCCAGAACAAGCAGTGCTTCGGTCGGTACATCACCCATCTCACGGCGAACGATACGGTTGATTTTTGCCAGCTCATCCATTAAATGCTTTTTGTTGTGCAGACGGCCCGCAGTATCGCAGATGATGACATCACAGCCGCGTGCTTTACCTGCCTGCAGGGTATCGAATACCACCGCAGCCGGATCGGAACCTTCACTGTGGCAGACAATATCCACATCCGCACGCTCTGCCCAGATCTTTAACTGATCGATCGCTGCGGCACGGAAGGTATCCGCTGCACCGAGCAGCACCTTTTTGCCCTGCGATTTATAGTAATGTGCCATCTTGCCGATCGAAGTGGTCTTGCCGACACCGTTGACACCGATGACCAGAATGACACTCGGTTTATGGCTTAAATCCGGCTCGCTGTCCTCACCCATGATCTCGATAACGATCTCTTTGAGCAGACCTTTTACCTGCTCCGGATCGGTCACACCGGATTTTTTTACCTTCTTGCGCAGATTCTCGCAGATGGTCTCGGCGGTGTGTACGCCGACATCCGACATGATCATGGTGTCTAACAGTTCTTCAAAGAAATCCTCGTCGATCTTTTTGAAGGAATGGATGACCTCCTCGATTTTACCCATCATCGAGTCACGGGTCTTTTTCAGTCCTTCTTTGATACGATCAAAAAATCCCATAATCGTTATCCTTTCTGTCTTGCTTCCATTGCCGCATGATCCAGCTTGAGCAGCTTGGATACACCGGCTTCCTGCATCGTAACGCCGTACATACAATCGGCTTGTTCCATTGTACCGCGACGGTGGGTGATCAGAATAAACTGTGTCTGTTCACTCATGCGATGCAGATAATGTGCATAGCGGTTGACATTAACATCATCCAAAGCCGCTTCGATCTCATCCAGCACGCAAAACGGTGACGGTTTGACCGACAGCAGCGCGAAATACAGTATGATGGCAATAAATGCCTTCTCACCGCCCGAAAGCAGCGAGATCTTTTTGACCACCTTACCCGGCGGCTGAACAAAGATATCGATACCGCAGTTTAATACATCTTCCGGGTCGGTCAGGCTCAAATGTGCGCTGCCGCCGCCGAACAATTCGGTAAAGATCCTGCCGAAATGCAGATTGATCTGTTTAAAACCGTCGATAAAACGGTCTTCCATCTCGGAAGTCAGGTCATCGATGAGTTTGAGCAAGGTCTTTTTCGACTGCTCGACATCCGCAAGCTGTGCATCGAGCAATGCTTTGCGGGAAGCGACCTCATCATATTCCTCGATCGCAGAGAGATTGACATTGCCAAGCTCACGGATCTTGCCTTTGACCGACTGCAGCTGCTGTTTGGCGGTGGTATATTCCAGACCGGAATGATCCATTCCCGCCGCTTCGCTGCGGGTAAGTTTATACTCATCATACAGATGCTTGATGATATCGTCATATCCCTGCTGCTTATAGATCTGTTTTTCCAAAACGCGGTCGACCTTCTGCTGGCTGCGCTCACGGTCGATCGAAAGATCCTTCTCACGCAGACGCATCTCGGTGATCTGTTTTTCGGTTTGCTGACGGCGTTCGGTCAGACGTTTTTCCTTTTGCAGCAGTTTCTCTTTGTTTTCTCTGTGCTGTGCCATCAATTCGGCAAGCGATTCCCGCTGTTTTTCAAAAGCATCGCTCTGCTCTTTTAATACAGCGATCTCCTGCTGTTTCTGCTCAAGCATCTCGCGCTCGGAGATTCCAAGCTCGGTCAGGCGATCGATCTCGGCATCCATCGCCGCAAGATCCTTTTCCATACCGAGTCCTGCCAGCGACAGCGATGCGATCTCATCGGAAAGTGCATCCTGCTTGCGGCTTAAATCGATGCCCTCTTTATCCGCATCCGCTGCGTTTTCACGCAGTGCGGCAAGCTCTGCCTTAAACTGCTGCACGGTCTGTTCGACCTCGACCAAAAATTCTTTGCGCTTTTTGATCTTTTCGCTGACCGACTTGCTTTCCTCCGACTGCGAGGTCAAAAACTGTTTTTCCTGTGCCAAAGTATACTGCAAGCGACCGCATTCGGTCTCTGCGCGCATGATATCCTCCAGCAGCAGGCGTTTTTCCTCCTGCAGATCGGACAGCATCTCTTTGGTGTCGTTAAGCTCCTTTAACGCCTTTTGCTGCTCGACACCCAGTGCGGTGATCTGATTCTCCAGATCTGCGGTTTCCTTTTCCAGTGCAAGCATCTTATTCTTACGGCTCAGCGACGAGGACGTTACTGCCTTCGAACCGCCGGTATAGGTACCGCCGGAATTGATGACCTGACCGTCTAAGGTGACGATACGGAACTTATACTGATATTTTCTCGCGGTGACGGATGCGTTTTCGATATCATCCATGACCACGATCTTACCGAGCAGAAAACGGATGATCTGCTCGAACTTTTTATCGTACTCTACCAGCTCATCCGCCATGCCGATGTAGCCGGTCTCCTCCTCGATGCGCTGCGGCTTGAAAGCCGTACCTTTGACCGAGGTAAGCGGCATAAAGGTCGCACGTCCCTTATCCCGCTGCTGCAGGAAACGGATCGCATCCTTTGCCGTTTGTTCGTTTGCAACCACGATGTTCTGCAGCGTATAGCCGAGTGCGGTCTCCACCGCCGTGGTATAGGTATCCTTACTGGTGATCAGCTGCGCGATGGCACCGTAGATGCCGGATAATTCGCGCTCCTTCACCGCGTGCAGTACAGCTTTGACCGCACCGGAATAGCCCTCCATGTTCTGCTCCATGCTGCGCAGCATCGAAAGCTGCTGTTCATTGCCTTTTTTACGAAGCCGCAGACTCTGCATCGCCTGTGCAAATCCGTCGGCTTTTTCCTCACGTTTTTTAAGGCGCATCTGCATACCGGCGATCATGTTATCCTTCTCGGATGCCTTTTCTTTCATCACCGAAACAGCACGGTCTGCCTGTGCCTTTTCATCTTCGTAAAGTTTATATGCCTTCTCATGCTCGGAAAGCTGATAGGCTAACTGTTCTTGTCTGTTTTCTTCCTGAGAAAGATTTTCCTTCTCGCTTTTTGCTCTGACTTCACATTCGGTCAGCTTGATCTGCAATGCGGAAGCCTCGGTCAAAAGATTTTGCAGCGACTGCGACTGTTCTTTTGCCTTGGATACAATCTCCTGCAGCTCATTCTTGCGTGCGGTGATCTGCTCCTCATGCATCGAAATACGGTAAGTAAACTGCGATTTGAGCGCCTTTTTATTCTGCAGATTTTCTTCATGCATCAAAAGCAGCGCGTTGCGGTTATCGATTTCCTTCTGCAGACGTTCGATCTCCTGCATATTTCGCTGGATCTCGGTCTGTGCAACGGCATCTTCTCTTGCCGCATCGGTCAGCTTACCGTCGAGTTCTACCCTGCCGTTTCTGCAGTTTTCAATTCCCATGGCATCCTGCTGCATCTGTTCATACGCCTGTTCCAGACGGTATGCGATGCGGTTGAGCTCGGTATTCTGCTGATCGTATTCTTTGCGGTAAACCTCCGCCTGTTCTTTGAGCTGCTGCAGCTCGGTGCGCAGTTCATTGATATCATGTACCGAAACAAACACATCAAAGCGTTTTTTCTCCTCTGACAGCACCAGAAAGCGTTTTGCCTTCTCCGCCTGCTTTGCAAGCGGCTCGATGCGTGCATTGAGTTCGCTTAAGATATCGTTGAGTCGCAGCAGATTATCCTCCGCTTTGGCAAGATCTCTTTGCGCTTCTTCCTTGTGATAACGGAATTTAGAGATACCGGATGCGGTTTCAAACAGATCACGGCGCTCGGAGGATTTCGCCGAAACGATCTCCTCAATACGTCCCTGACCGATCATCGAGAAGCCGTCTCTGCCAAGACCGGTATCCATAAACAGCTCGTATACGTCTTTTAAGCGCACCTGTTTGCCGTTTAAGAGATACTCACTCTCGCCGTGGCGATAATATTTTCTTGTAACGCTCACCAGATCGGCATCCACCGACAGCAAGCGGTCTTTATTCTCAAGATTCAGCGTTACCGCAGCATAGCCCTGCGATTTGCGCTGTCTGGTACCGGCAAAGACAACGTCCTCCATCTTCTCACCGCGTAGGGTCTTGCTCGACTGCTCGCCCAATACCCAGCGGATCGCGTCACTGATGTTGCTCTTACCGGAACCGTTCGGACCGACCACTGCGGTCAGTCCCTTATCAAAGGTGACGGTGGTCTTGTCCGGGAAGGACTTAAACCCCTGCAGCACCAAAGATTCCAATTTCATCGAATCTGATCCCTTTCCAGCCGCATGGTATCATCCTCGGTACCTTTGAGTTTGATACGATATCCGGCTTTCTCAAAATAAATCAGGTTTTCCCTTTTTTGCCCCGCCGCTTTGGAGATGTCCCTTTTCGGCAGGTACAGTATATATGCTCCCATAGCTTTCTTTGCAAGCAGGTAGTCGATCTTCTTTCGGTAGATCCGACTCTCGCAAAGCTCACGGAATGCCGGATGGTAAATTCCACCGGTCATTCTTTCCTCCACGTCATCGGATGCATGCAGTCCGACCTTGATCAACCGGATTCCGGCTGACTCAAACTTCTCCATCCATTCTGCGGTAAATTCCACCGCATCGGACAAAGACATCGGTACATATTCGCCGCTTTGCAAAAGCGCATCCAGTTTGGTCCCTTTCAACACTACCGTCGGATAGATCCGCAGCGTGTCGGGAGCCAGTGTAAGGATGGTTTGCGCGGTGCGATATAAACTTTCTTTACTTTCTCCATACAATCCTACCATCATCTGAAGCCCTAAAGAAAACTTATATTCCGCACCTTTGATGAACTTTACCGCTTCGATCGCATCCTTTGCCGTATGTCCGCGCAGATTTTTTTCCAAGACCGTATCGTCAAGGCTTTGTACACCCAGTTCAATCGCGGTAACGCCGTATTTTTGCAGCGTATCCAAGATCTGCGGTGTGATCGCATCCGGTCTTGTGGAGATACGGATCCCGCCAAAACCGTTTTCGCCCAGATACGGCTGACAGACCGACAAAAATTCTTCCATCAGCACAGGCTCTATTGCCGTAAAACTTCCGCCGAAAAACGCGATCTCGGTATTTTGCCGCTTGATCGGATCGGTGATCTTTTCATACGCCGATGCGATGATCGCTTTGGCATCCTGCGGCAGCACCGGCTTCTGATTGCCGGAAATCGTACGCTGATCGCAAAAGCTGCAGCAATGGGGACATCCGAGATGTGGGATAAAGATCGCCACATTGCTGTGCTTGATCACAGCTGATACCCCATCAATGCCAGCGCTTCTCTTGCAGCATTCTGCTCTGCCTGCTTTTTACTGTGACCGATACCGGTACCGATCACGTTGGAATTTAAGTGTACCTCGACCTCAAAACGTTTGTTATGGTCCGGGCCGGATTCCATGATCAGCACATACTCGATCTTTTCTTCTTTGTTTTTCTGAATGATCTCCTGCAGAATAGTCTTATAGTCCTGCAGACCGATATTCGCCTGGGTATCCAGCGACTGCGGGATAAAGCGCAGAACATATTTCTTTGCTTCCTCGAATCCGCCGTCCAGATAAACCGCAGCGATCACCGCTTCAAACGCATCCGCCAGAATGGACGGGCGCTCTCTGCCGCCGGTATGCTCCTCGCCCTTGCCAAGCAGCAGCATCGGACCGAGTCCCAACTGTTTTGCAAAGGTATGTAAGCTTTTTTCACAGACCAAAGATGCACGCAGTTTGGTCAGCTCACCTTCCGGAAGGTGTTTATAGTTTTCAAACAGGTGCTCCGCTACCACCAGCGATAAAACCGAGTCACCCAAAAATTCCAGTCGTTCGTTGTTTTTAAGCTGTCGTTTCCACTCATTCGCATAAGAGGAGTGGGTCAGTGCAGTCGTGATCAGCATCTCATTTTTGAAGGTATAACCGATCTTCTGCATAAATTCAGCCAATTTTTTCGGCTGCGGATACATATCTTCACCTCACTTGTTTGATACCCTAAACGGAGGATCATTCCTCCGTCTGGGTTTCACTCATCTTTTCCAGACCCTCACGGATCATGCCGATCACATCGTTTTTGGTAACGGTGTATGCCTGACGGATCGCATTCTTGAATGCTTTTGCATCCGAGCTGCCGTGTGCCTTGATGACCGGTTTTGCACAGCCGAGCAGTACCGCTCCGCCGTTTTCTTTATAGTCCATTCTCTTTTTGAAGCCTTTGACTTTATTTAAGATCAGCGCACCGGAGATTTTTCCGGACAGACCGGTAAACCAGGTCTTCATCTCCTTGGTGAAGGTCTTTGCAACACCCTCGATCAGCTTTAATACAACATTACCGGTAAAGCCGTCCGCTACGATGACGTCCGCTTTGCTTGCCATGATGTAACGCGCTTCGATGTTGCCGACAAAGTTTAAGTCGGAGTTTTTCAGTGCCTGATAGGTCTCCTGATACAGCGGAGTACCTTTGCTCTCCTCTTCTCCGATATTGACAAGGCCTACACGCGGGTTTTCAATCCCCACGACCTTTTCCATGTACGCTGCGCCCATCACACCGAACTGTACCAGCATATCCGGACGGCACTCGGCATTTGCACCCGAGTCAAGCAGAATAAAAGGTCCTTTCTCTCCCGGAATGATCGGGGCAAGTGCCAGACGCTTGATGCCTTTTAAGCGTTTTACGATAAAGGTCGCACCGAATACCAGCGCACCGGTAGATCCAGCACCGACACAGACATCCGCTTTGCCTTCCGCAAGCAGACGCAGCGAAACCGCCAGAGAGGAATCTTTATATTCTTTTCTGACCGCACCCGGCTCTGCGCAGACCGGCATGACCTTCGGTGCATGTACGATCTCAACGCCGTCCAGAGAAATTTTATTCTCAGCAGCAACTTTTTTGATGATCTCCTCATCGCCGGTCAGAATATATTCGACATCGTTTAATTCTTTGCGTGCAAGATCAACACCCTGCAGCACAGCCAGCGGAGCGTGATCGCCGCCAAATGCATCCAATACGATTTTCATAAGTTGCCTCATTCTTCTTTCTGCTGCGCAAGCAGCGCTTTGACATCTGCCAGACCGCGGAGCGCTAACTGCAGATATCTTTCTTTTTTGTCACGGATGAGTTCTTCTGTCGGAGGCAAAATACCCATATTACTTCCCATCGGCTGGAAATCCGTCACCGATTCGTCACTGATATACTGCATCAACGAACCGAGCATCGAGGTCTTCGGCAGCGGAGAAAGTTCTTTTCCCTGCAGCAGTCTTGCCATATTGTAGCCTGCCCAGATACCGCTTGCAGCGGATTCGATGTAACCTTCGACACCGGTGATCTGACCGGCAAAGAAGATGTTCTCATGCGATCTCATCTGCGAATAGCAGTTTAAAAGCTTCGGCGAATTGATAAAGGTATTGCGGTGCATGACACCGTAACGCACAAAATCCGCGTTATGCAGCGCCGGGATCATCGAAAAGACCCTTTTCTGCTCACCGAATTTTAAGTTGGTCTGGAAACCGACCAGGTTATAAAGCGATCCTGCCGCATTCTCTTTTCTCAGCTGTACCACAGCCCACGGGCGATGTCCCGTACGCGGGTCGCGTAAACCGACCGGTTTGAGCGGACCGAAACGGATGGTATCCTCACCGCGTTTTGCCATGACCTCTACCGGCATACAGCCTTCGTACACCTGCAGACCGTTTTTCTCAAATTCCTTGAGTACAACGCTTTGCGCATTCACCAAAGCAGCGTGGAATGCCTCGTATTCCTCTTTGTTCATCGGGCAGTTGATATAGTCCGCATCGCCGCGGTCATATCTTGCTGCCTCAAATGCGTAGTCCATATCGATGCTCTCTGCGGTCACGATCGGTGCAGCCGCATCAAAAAAGCTTAAATACTGTTCATTAAGCAGTTCCTGCAGCGAATCGGTCAGCGCTTTGGAACAAAGCGGACCTGCTGCGATGATCACATTTCCCTGCGGGATGGAGGTCACTTCCCCCTCCTCTACCGTGATCATCGGATGAGAGCGGATCTTATCGGTCA
This sequence comes from Oscillospiraceae bacterium, assembly GCA_045133555.1. GTDB lineage: Bacteria > Bacillota > Clostridia > Oscillospirales > Ruminococcaceae > JAHHTP01. The sequence continues at coordinate 2,292 of JBGUUN010000080.1, read as the reverse complement.
CATAATCGGAGAATTTCTCACGGTCTACCGCAAGCGCACCGCCTGCCGGAACGGCACACTGTGCTGCCGCTTCCATGGTAACCGAGCCGAAATAGCGCATCTCTTCTTTGAGCATACCTGCTGCGGATTCGATGCGGGCAGCTTTCAGCGAGTTGGAACAAACCAGCTCCGCAAAGCCGCTGTAATGATGTGCCGGAGAATAGGACACCGGTTTCTGCTCATGCAGAATGACCGGGATGCCGGCATTCGCCAGCTGGTATGCCGCTTCACATCCGGCAAGTCCCGCACCGATCACATGGACCGGTGCATTTGGCGTTCTGTCTATCATGAATTTACTCTTTTCTTTCATAGTCGCAGTTTGCATCCGAGCAGTAGAACTTACCGGTCTTACCGCTCTTATGCAGCAGCGTTTTTCCGCATTTCGGACAGTTATCTCTGGTCGGAACATCCCAGGTCATAAAGCTACACTTCGGATTCTGCATACAGCCGAAGTATTTTCTGCCCTTTTTGCTCTTACATTCCTGCAGTTTGTCGCCGCAGATCGGACAGCTGCCCTCTGCTTCTTTGGCGATACGTTTTGCGTTTTTACAGCTCGGGTAACCCGGACAAGCCAAGAATTTACCGAATCTGCCGTGTTTGATGACCATATTTCTGCCGCAGAATTCGCAGATCACATCGGTCACCTCATCCGGAACAACGATCTTATCACTGCCGATATGCTCCTCGGCACGGGTCAGATCCTTCTCAAATCCGGTATAGAAGCTAGCAAGCACCTGTTTCCACGGCTGCTTGCCGTCTGCAACGATATCCAGATCTTCTTCCAGATGTGCCGTAAAGCTGACATCAACGATCTGTGCAAAGTATTCTTCCATCAAATCGTTGGTGATCTCACCGAGATTGGTCGGAGCAAGCTGTTTTGCCTCTCTTTCGACATAATCTCTTGCCAGGATGGTGGTGATGGTCGGCGCATAGGTACTCGGACGGCCGATGCCGTTTTCTTCCATAGTTTTGATCAGGGTTGCCTCGGTATAACGTGCCGGAGGCTGGGTGAAATGCTGATGATCGGTAACGGATGCGGCTTTGAGTGCATCGCCTTCATTCAGCGGCGGAAGTGCGGAGTTTTCTTCCTCCTTCTCATCCGACTTCTCCTCGTATAAAGCGGTGAATCCGGCAAATTTGACCGAATAGCCGCTGGAGCGGAAGGTGCATCCGTTTGCATCGAAGGATGCGGAAACGGTATCATATACCGCATTTGCCATCTGGCAGGCGATGAAACGCTCCCAGATCAATTTATATAATTTATACTGGTCCGCAGTCAGGCTGTCTTTGACCGCTGCCGGAGTGATATCCGGAATGGACGGACGGATCGCCTCATGCGCATCCTGCGAGCTGTTTTTGCTCTTATAATTTCTTGCGGTCTTCGGCAGATACTGCGCACCGTAGTTTTTCTCGATATACTCTCTTGCAGCTGCCTTGGATTCTTCCGATAAGCGCAACGAGTCGGTACGCATATAGGTGATCAAACCGGTGGTGCCGTAGCCTTTAACGTCAACACCCTCGTATAACTCCTGTGCCGCTTTCATGGTACGTTTGGACTGGAAGCCGAGTCTTCTGGATGCTTCCTGCTGCAGCGTAGAGGTGATAAACGGCGGAGCCGGTGCTTTTTCTCTGACGCCCAGTTTCACGCCGGTCACCACAAACGGTGCATCTTTGACCGTCTGCAGAACACGCTTTGCATCCGCTTCACAGACAAGCTCGTTCTTTTTGCCGTTCTCGCCGTAGTATTTAGCGACAAAGGTCTTTTTGCCGATACCGGAGTAGAGTTTTGCCTCAACGGTCCAGTATTCCTGCGGCACAAATGCACGGATCTCGCGTTCGCGGTCCACGATCATCTTGACCGCAGCCGACTGTACACGTCCTGCGGAAAGGCCGTTTCGAACCTTTTTCCATAAGAACGGGCTTATTTTATAACCCACAATACGGTCCAACGCACGGCGTGCCTGCTGTGCATCAACTAAATTCATATCGATCTTACGCGGAGAAGCCATACCGGTTTTAACGCCGGTCTTGGTGATCTCATTGAAGGTAACACGGCTTGCAGATGCAAGATCCACACCCAAAAGCTGTGCCAAATGCCAGGAGATCGCCTCACCTTCGCGGTCCGGGTCGGTTGCAAGGAAGATCTTATCGCTGCGTTTTGCCGCAGCTTTTAAGCTCTTGATGGTTTCGGACTGTTTGCGGATGTTGATATATTTCGGTGTAAAATCATTTTCAATGTCAATACCCAGGGTG
>JBGUUN010000079.1:0-6172 GCA_045133555.1 Oscillospiraceae bacterium | reverse complement strand
GAATGAGAAGAAGCAGCAGATAAAGATCGAACAGTTCCGTGAGGATATCAATCACACCTTGAATGTTACCGATATCCTGCAGAATCTGACCGATACCGTACAGGAGATCACCCATATCGAGAAGATGATCGTTTTCTTACGTCAGACCGACGGTGATTTCCGTGTGGAACATACCACCAATCCGCTCGATGAAAAGAGCTTTTACATGAAAGCGGATCATCCGCTGACAGCCTATTTCAAAAATCACGGCAGCGTCAGCTTACGTGAATTCAGCAGAACAACGGTCTACCGCAGTATGTGGGAAACCGAAAAACAGCTGCTCAAAACACTCAATGCGAACCATTTTATCCCGATGTCCTGCGAAAGCGGGCTGGTGGGTATGGTCGTACTTCCGTTCAAGAAAGATCAGTCTCCGTACAATACGGGTGACTTAAATGTCGTACAGACGATTGCTGCGATCTGTGCTTCCTCGGTCAGCGATGCAAGCGCATACGAACGTGCGATCGATGAGGCACGTAAGGATAAGCTCACCGGTCTTCCGAACAGAAAATATTTCTTTGAACTGTTGGACAAAGATTTTGAAACCTATCAGGAATCGGCATTATCGTTATGTATCTTAAACATTGACGACTTCAAGCGTTACAATCAGCTTTACGGTACCCAGGAAGGCGACTATGTGTTACAGCGTGTTGCGGGTGTCCTGTTATCCAGCTTGAATGAGACCAGTAAGGCTGCCCGTATCGGCGGCAAAGAGTTCGTTTTACTACTGCCGGGCTACGATATCCATTCCGCGAAGCTGCTGACCGAAAATATCGTTTCGGAGATCGCCGCGATCAACGAAAGCCGTGCCGGTCAGGTTCCGACCATGTTGACGGTGAGTGCCGGTATCTGTGCCGCACCGTATATGGCATCGAGTGCGCGTGAACTGTTCCAGAATGCGGAGACGGCGGTCTATACCGTCAAACGCTCCGGTAAAAATGCGGTACAGATCTATTCTTCCGAAATTTACCGTCAGGATGCGCAGCAGTACAAATACGCAAGCGGTTATTACGAAAATGAAAGCACCATTTACGCACTTACCGCTGCGATCGATGCAAGAGACCATTATACCTTCCAGCATTCCAAAAATGTTTCTTACTATGCCGGTGAGCTTGCAAAAGCGGCAGGCATGGGCAATGATCTGGTTGAGATCGTCAAAGAGGCGGCGCTGCTGCACGATATCGGTAAGATCAGTATCCGCGAGGATATCTTGAACAAGCCGGGTAAATTGACGGCAGAAGAATTTGAGATCATGAAGGGACACGTTGACAGTGCGGTGAATATCATAAGTCATCTCCCGGCGCTTGAGTATGTCATCCCGACCGTATATTCGCACCATGAATACTATGACGGCAGCGGTTATCCGCGTCACCTCAAAGAGGAGGAGATCCCAGTCATGGGTCGTATCCTTTGCATTGCGGATTCTTTTGATGCTATGACATCTGAACGAAGCTATAAACCGGCATTGTCGAAGGAGGAAGCACTCCGCAGACTGCAGGCTGAGGCCGGACGACAGTTCGATCCGAAGCTGTCCATCATCTTTATCGACCTGGTCAACAGCGGAAAAATCGAGATCAGAGGTCAAAATCCGACGTATTTTATCGATGCGGCTGAGGTCAGCAACCGTGTCAGTTTAAATGAGATGTAATGTCAAAAACGGCGAGTTTTTACTCGCCGTTTTGGCTATTTTTACATCGATTTTTTCGAAAAAAGTTTTAAAATCGTATTGACAAAAAAACGGATTTGTGGTACAATATGGATGTGGTAAAAGAGGAAGTTGATACAACTATATAGCGAAAGCGTTTAGGATCGAGTCAATGTACTTCAGCCATGCCTGATGAGATCAGGTTAAAACTAAATACAATTTTTATTGATCGAATTTAGAGCGCCGGACAACAGCAATACCGCCGAGCACTCAAACGACAATGGCAAACCATTCGAAAGGATGGGACGCAAAGCTAAAGGGTCTAACCTCGAAAGAGTATGACAGCCAGTTACCGAAAGGAGTCCCCTATGAAGCGGATTAGCCGTATTTTGGGCGCTTTTTTATCTTTTGTACTGATTAGCGCCTCCACCTTACCGGTTTTTGCACAAACTGCACAAACCGCAGTCATCAATACCGCAAATGCATCTGACGGTTATTTCACCGTCAATTACAATGAGACCACCGCAAAAATGAAAGTCGGTGTCACCTGCAACGGTTCTACCGTGTACTACAACTACACTCCGGGCACCGAAGCATCCTACACTCTGGCTGAAGGCGATGGCACTTATACTATCAACCTGTTCCGTAATGTTTCCGGTACTTCCTATGTGAGAGTTACCAGCACTACCGTAGCAGTTGAGATGGAAGACGCATTTGCTCCGTATTTGGCAAGCACTGAGGAAATCAAATTCTCCGCATACGATTCTGTCGGCAAAAGAGCTGCAAGAATCTGCAGCGGTTTGACTTCCGATTCCGCTAAGGTGGTAGCAATCCACAATTATATCGCTGCAAACTTTACATATGATTACGATTTCGCTGCTAAAGTAGTAAGCGGTGAGATCAAGACTTACGTTCCGAACACCAAGAGTGTTCTGAAAGCTAAAAAAGGCGTTTGCTACGACTTCTCTGCACTTTTTGCTGCAATGTGTCGTAGTCAGGGCATCCCGACCGACATCGAAAAAGGTTATCTCTACGGCGGCTATCACGCATGGAACAAAGTATACGTGAACGGCACCTGGAAAACCATCGATACCACCGCGTCGATTGCTTATAAAAATACCAAAGCAACCTCTATCTCCGACTGCACTTTCGTGCTGAGCTCGAAGAACGGATACACCCGCTGATCCGAACTTTGTAATTGACTTACGCTGAATACAGTAACCTGATTTCAATCAATTAAGTTGAGCAGAACTACTGATTCATATATGTCATCGGAGAGAAAAGAATTGGATCTCCGATGCAATTCTAAAAAAGAGAGGTGGCCGTCAATTGTCAACCCGGATGTTCACGGTTGTTGAAAGACGGTTGTATGGTGAATGCCTATGGGCTAAACGCAAATGTTCACATCCTGACGCAAGGTGTGTGGTAACAGCAAAATATCCAATCGCAATGCATGAAAAAGGCAAACTATTCGAAAGGATAGGGCGCAAAGCTATGGGGTCTAACGTGCGAAAGCACTATTGACAGCCCGGCCGCCGGCGTTTCGATCTAACTAATTGGCATCAATGTAGGAGGACGAAATCATGGCGAAAAACGCAAGAAAGATCCTGGCGTTATTGCTTACCTTGGTTACGGTAAGTATGATCGCAATTCCGGCTTTCGCACAGTCGGAAGAAAACACTCTTGACATTGTAAGCGAGCAAAGCAATGTTTTGGACAACTACATTGACTCTGAATTATCGGATGAACCATCAGATGATGAGGAGGGCTATGTAAAAGACGATGAGGACAATGTGATCGATGAAGAGCTGTCGGATGCAGCTCCGATCGAAACAGAGACCTTTGTCGAACAGGACGATCTGACGTCCGAAGAATTTTCGGATGAGGATTATCTGATCTTCGATATTCCGGATGAAGACATTCCGATCTCGGCTGTCCCGGTTATCGATGTTCCGGATGAAGTTCATTCGGAAGAACCCCCGGTAGAAATCGAGGAGGAAGAAATTCCGCTTGAAACGCCGGAGGAAGAAGAAGTGCCGCTTGCGGAAACTCCGCAAACCGGCGACAACACAGTTATTTGGTTTGCATTGATCGCGTTGTTGGTCATTGTCAAAGCGGCATTGATCGCAGATAAAAAATGCAAATCCTAATATTCATCAGAAATGCATGAAAAAGGCAAACTATTCGAAAGGGTAGGACGCAAAGCTATGGGGTCTAACGTGTTGAAAAACACCACAGACAGCCCGGCCGCCGGTATTTCGATCTTACTTTCATTATAACATGAATTGGAGGACGAAATCATGGCAAGAAAATTTTTAGCAGCGCTTTTAGCAGCAGTCGTATCGGGTATGCTCGCACTCCCGACCTATGCAGAAGCAGTAACCGAGACCATTGATAATGGCGACGGTACCACCACCGAACAGACCACCACCACTACCACCACTACCGATCCGGAGACCGGAAAGGTAACCGTAACCGTTGTTGTGGATAAAACCACCGAAGGCAACGGCACCACTACCACCACTCAGGAAGGCCACGAACATTCCGAATGGGATCAGGACGTTAAACCGGGCGACGAGGTTCCGAGCGTATCCGTAGAGCTCAAACCGGGCGAATCCGCAAGCAACAGCGTTACTGAGACCACCACCAAAACCGAAGGTGATGTAAAAGAGGACGAGAACGATAAAGTTTACGATTCCACTACTACCACCACCACCACCGACCGCGAAGTATCCGCTGAAGCAACCGATCCGGAAGTAAACGTTGAGTACTCTGATTCCGATTTAGAGTCCATCGCTCCGGAAGATTATGAAGGCAAATACTACGATGACGGCAAAATCTCCAAAGATAACCCGCCGCAGGGCTTGATGAACGGTCTTGACAAAGACTATTCCGGTTATAAAGGTTTCCCGGAAACCGAGTGCCCGGATGAAGAAATTTTCGAATTCCAGCTGGTAGGCGAAGGCGACAGCACTGCTGCAGCTTGCCCGGTATTCATGAAGGTTATCTATCAGAAAGACGAAAACGGCAATCCGATCCCGGATGGCAATGGCGGCTATCTGATTGAGAAAACCGAGCTTTGTTGGACTGAGTCTGCTGAGACCAGCCAGAACGTTCAGTCCGGTATGCTCAGCAACCCGGGTCAGCTGGTTCTGAAAAAAGACGGTGAGTACTTCTTTACTTACTGTATTGATAAGGAAACTCCGGCAGGCTTAGGCGCATGGTATGCTATCTCCAACCTGGAAGACAGCGATTACTATCCGGATGAAGAATCCGCAAACAAACTCCGCGCAGTTGTTATGAACGGTTACTGGGGCACCGAAGAGGGCACCGGCAGCTTAGAGAGCATGAAACAGCTGTTAAGAGACAACTACTCCGCAGAAGACACCGTTACCGTTAAAGATAAAGACGGTAAAGATGTAACCTACAATGTTGTTGATATCATTGATGGCTTAAAAGAGCACGAAGCATTAGCTTGTACTCAGGGTGCAATCTGGAGCTACTCCAACGGCTCTATGGAAGCACAGAACGGCGAAGACGGCAACCTGGTTGTTGGCGTTCAGAGCTCCACCAAAAAATTCAACTCCAGAGGCGGCGCATTAAACATCCACTACGCAGCTTACAATACCGAGAGTGACGCAAGAATGCAGGCTCTGTACAATTGCTTAATGAACCTCGAGGGTATCGCAGCTGATTCCGAAGACGTTTCTAAAGTTATCAACGATAAAAACGCATTCGGCGACATGACCATCACCGTTTTAGACAAAGCTGAAGGCTTTGAGGAGAACGTGGATGATAACACCGATAACGATGTTTACAACACTTCGTTAGACTTCACCTTAGCATTTGTTCCGGACCCGAACACCGACGATCTGTTGGTATACCTGACCGACGCTGAAGGCAACACCGTTAACGACAAAGACGGCAACCCGATCATCAAACGTTTAGCAGGCACCAACTCCGAAGGCAGAGAGGCAGACACCATCATTGCAGACGAGAACGGCGTTTACACCCTGACCGGCCTGCAGCTGGCAGAAAACTCTGATATCGAGTTCGACCTCCGTCTGGAAGGTACTCAGTACCTGAAAGAAGGCGTTTATATCTACACTGCTCACGGTGGCCGTGAGGCATCCCAGACCTTAGTTGGTATCGCAAAAGGCGAAAGAGACTTTGAAGTTTCTGTTGGCATGCTGCTTACCTTCAACGTAGATGAGAAACAGCACATTGTTGTTGATCATGTTTGGGGCACCTTTGATGAGACTTCCGAGCCGATCGACCCGCCGTCCGGCCCGATTGACCCGCCGGTAGTTCCGGTAATCCCGCCGGTAGAACCGGTAGACCCGCCGGTTGATCCGGTAGACCCGCCGGCTGATCCGGTAGACCCGCCGGTAGTTCCGGAAATCCCGCCGATGGAAGAAATTCCGGAAGAGGACATTCCGTTAGAGACTCCGGAAGAAGAAATCCCGGAAGAAGAGATCATCATCGAAG
>JBGUUN010000078.1:0-6194 GCA_045133555.1 Oscillospiraceae bacterium | reverse complement strand
CAGTTCGAGAAACAGGAAATGATCGTAGTTTGCAAACCGGAAGAGAGCATGGAGTGGTTTGACAAACTGTGGCAGAATACCGTTGATCTGTTCCGTACCCTGGATATTCCGGTACGTACTTTAGAGTGCTGCTCCGGCGACTTAGCAGACCTGAAAGTAAAATCCATCGACGTTGAGGCTTGGAGCCCGCGCCAGAAGAAATACTTCGAGGTTGGCAGCTGCTCTAACTTAGGTGATGCACAGGCAAGACGCTTGAAAATCCGTGTAAACGGTGAAAGCGGCAAATATTTGGCTCACACCTTAAACAACACTGTAGTTGCGCCTCCGCGTATGCTGATTGCTTTCTTAGAGAACAACCTTAATGAAGATGGTTCTGTTCGCATTCCGGAAGCTCTGCGTCCGTATATGGGCGGCAAATCCGTTATCAAGTAATTTAACTGGCCGTATGTTTCACGTGAAACATACGGCTGTTTTACATGGAAAGGTGGATTTTGTTGGAGGATAAGATTTTTGAGCATTCGGTCAGATTGTATTACAATGATTTTGACCGAAACGGGAAGGTAAAAGTTTCCAGTTTGCTGCATCTGATGTCGGATACGGCAGGAATCCATTACACGGGCAGAGGATACAGCTATGACTGGATGAAAGAGCAAAATCAAGTATTTCTGCTTTCGGCAATGCGTTTTGTCAAAGAAAGTGAACCGATGCAGGATGAGATCATAACGGTAAAAACCTTTGAAGGTGATATCAAGGGCGCCGCTTTTATCCGATATTTTGACCTTTTGGGTGCAGACGGGAGAACTCTGGCTCAAGCTGCGTCGAGTTGGATGCTTGTCAATCCGATCAGCCGAAAACTGATTCGACCAAAAGATTTCATCGGCACGGTCGATGCGCTTGGTGTAGAAAGAGAGGAGCTGCATCCGCAGCGCCTGAAACCGCAGACCGAAACACTATCGCACACAGAGCATAGCGAGCGTACGGTTAGATTTTCCGATATCGACAGAAATGATCATCTGTATAATGCAAAGTATGCGGATATGATCTACGATGCACTTCCACAGGAATATACACAGAAAAATCTGACGGATTTTCAGATCCATTATCGCAGTGAAGCATACTGCGGCGATCAGCTTCGAATCGGTTATGAGCAAAAAGAGGACGGTCTTTACGTCATAGGATCGAATATCGAAAAAGGCGAGATATGCTTTGCGGCAAAACTGCAATTTTGAGTAAAGAAATGCTAAAAAAATAGACAGAAAAGAATGGAAAAACAATCAAAAGTTTTCTTGACAAAACTGTTGCAAAAAAGCGATTATCGTGCTATAATTGCTAATAATATATCATTGAGAGGAGTAGTGTTAATATGTTGAACACCAATTTTGAGGGTAAGTTTATCAAAGAAGGCTTGACCTTTGATGATGTACTGCTGATTCCGGCAGAATCCAATATTCTCCCGGCTGACGTATCCGTAAGATCCAGACTCGCAAAAGATATTTATCTGAACACCCCGATCGTTACTGCTGCGATGGACACCGTAACCGAATCTCAGATGGCAATTGCTATCGCTCGTGAAGGCGGTATCGGTATCATTCATAAAAACATGAGCATTGCTGCACAGGCAGAAGAAGTTGATAAAGTAAAACGTTCTGAAAACGGCGTTATCGCAAATCCGTTCTATTTAAGCCCGGACCATCTGGTTTCCGATGCTGATGAACTGATGGGCAAATATAAAATCTCCGGCGTTCCGATTGTAGAAAACGGCAAACTGGTAGGTATCATCACCAACCGTGACCTGCGTTTCCTGCGCGATTACAGCACCCCGATCAAAGAGGTAATGACCTGCGAAAACCTGATCACTGCACCGGTAGGTACCACTTTAGAGGAAGCACAGGCAATTCTGTGCAAACATAAAATCGAGAAACTCCCGCTGGTTGATGAAGAAGGCAACTTAAAAGGCCTGATCACCATCAAGGATATCGAGAAGAGCGTTCAGTATCCGAATTCCGCAAGAGACGCACGCGGCAGACTGCTGTGCGGTGCTGCAATCGGTGTTACCAAAGACGTTTTAGAGCGTGCTGCTGCACTGGTAGAGGCTCAGGTTGACGTTCTGGTATTAGACTCCGCACACGGCCACAGCCAGGGCATCATGGACTGCGTACGTAAAGTAAAAGCTGCATTCCCGGATGTTGCTCTGATCGCAGGTAACGTTGCAACTGCAGAAGCTACCGAAGCTCTGATCAAAGCAGGTGCAGATGCTGTTAAAGTTGGTATCGGCCCGGGTTCTATCTGTACTACCCGTGTTGTTGCAGGTATCGGTGTTCCGCAGATCTCTGCAATCTATGATGCTGCTTGCATGGCTGCAAAATATAATATTCCGATCATCGCAGACGGTGGTCTGAAATACTCCGGCGATATCGTAAAAGCACTGGCTGCAGGCGGCAGCACCGTAATGCTCGGTTCTCTGCTGGCAGGCTGTCTGGAATCTCCGGGTGAGACTGAAATTTATCAGGGCAGACAGTTCAAAGTATACCGCGGTATGGGTAGCCTGGGTGCTATGGCAAACGGCTCCAAAGACCGTTACTTCCAGAGCAATAACAAGAAACTTGTTCCGGAAGGCGTTGAAGGCCGTGTTCCTTTCAAGGGCAAAGTATCCGATACCATCTATCAGCTGATGGGCGGTTTACGTTCCGGTATGGGTTATGTTGGCTGCGCTACCATTGAAGAAATGCATGAAAAAGCACAGTTCATCAAGATCACCGGCGCAGGCTTAAAAGAGAGCCATCCGCATGATATTTATATCACCAAGGAAGCTCCGAACTACTCTGCACAGTTATAATATGTCTTTTAGAGCGAATCGGGAAACCGATTCGCTCTTTTCTTGACTTATGACTCGGTTTGTGATACACTAAATTTGTGTTTCAAATCTATGAAAGAAGGAGCGATACCATGACTTTTCCGATTTATGCTTCGATCACAGCGGTACTTACCGTGTTTTTTGTGATCAGCTATATCAAACAGAAAAAGTTGTTTCAGCTTGCGTTTGCAATTTGGATCCCGTCCACATTGCTGCAGTATTTAAGCAACAATCGTACGTATTTCAATATTTTGAGCGTTGTGGAGATCGTGCTGTTCATCGGTGTGATTTTTCTGCTGCTGAAAGAGAGAAAGAAAGAGAAAACCGCTGCTGCACAGCAGCAAGCGAATGAGGGAGATGCAGAATGAAAATTGTAGTTTTAGACAGCCATGCGGTGCTGTCCGGTGATATGAACTTAGACCGTCTGAAAGAATTCGGTGAAGTGATCAACTATGACCGTACCCCGGCAGATCTGACCGCCGCACGCATCGGTGATGCTGAAATGGCGATCACCAACAAGACTGTGGTAGATCGCGCTGTTATGGATGCTTGTCCGAACTTAAAATATATTGGTCTGTTTGCGACCGGCTATAATGTTGTAGATGTTGTGGCTGCGAAAGAGAAGGGCATTGCGGTATGCAATGCACCGGCGTATTCCACCGCAGGTGTTGCTCAACTTGCGATCGCACTCATGCTGCATTTTTACAGCATGGCAGACGAGCATAACCGCAGAGTACATCTGGGTGAATGGCAGCAGTCTGCAGATTTCAGCTTCTATAACCGTCAGATCTGTGAACTCGGCGGTAAAACGCTGGGTCTGATCGGCTTCGGTAATATTGCAAGACAGGTCGCACGCATTGCGCTGGCTTTTGATATGGAGGTCATCGTATATAACCGTACCGTTTATCCGGAATTGGAACAGGAGCATCTGCATTTTGTATCGCTGGAAGAGCTGTATCGCAGAAGTGATGTGATCTCGATCCATTGCCCGCTGTTTGATGAAACCAGAGGCATGATCAATAAAGCTGCGATCGATCAGATGAAAACCAATGCGATCATCATCAATACCGCACGTGGTCCGATCATCAATGAGCATGACCTTGCTGAAGCACTCAATTCCGACAGAATCCAGGGTGCAGGCGTAGATGTTGTATCGGTAGAGCCAATTTTGGCGGATAATCCGCTGCTGCAGGCGAAAAACTGCGTGATCACACCGCATATCGGCTGGGCCGGCAGAGAATCCAGGGAAAGATTGCTGGACATCGTATACGATAACGTAAAAGGCTTTGTGGAAGGGAAGATCATCAACTGCGTATCTCTCTGATGAAGGAGAAAAAAGATGATAGTAAAAGCGAAACCGAAGGATGCATATGCTGCGGCGAAGCTGGCTGTGCAGATGTGGGAGCATCCGATCGATGCGTTGGCGGCGGAATTTGAGGAAACATTGCGTTCTTCGGAAGATGCCATGTTCTTATACATGGATCAAGGTATGCCGATCGGCTTTGCTCACTGCAGCTTGCGTCATGATTATGTTGAGGGCACCGACAGCAGCCCTGTAGGCTATCTGGAAGGCGTTTTTGTGGAAGAGACATACCGTAAGCAGGGCGTTGCTAAAATGCTTGTGGAAGCCTGTGAAAGCTGGGCGAAAGAGATGGGCTGTGCCGAGTTTGCAAGCGATTGTGAAATCGATAACACTGCAAGTCTTGCTTTTCATCTGAGCATCGGATTTGCAGAGGAGAGCCGTAATATCCATTTTGCCAAAAAGCTGTAAGCAATCATAACATGATGTAGAGGATTGCAAGCAGGATTTTCGGAGATGCGTGGTCGAAATATAAAAACGCCAGTATTGCCAGTAAGATCAGGCGATCCCGATCCAAATCGAATTGTGTAAACAGCGTCGAAGTTCTTTCGACGCTGTTTTTGTTTTGTTCGATCGTAGGAGAGTGCGGCATAGGTGCAGAAATGACAGGAGCGGCGGATGAGAGCTGCCGCATGCGTTCCAAAGCCTGCGCACGCAGATCGGTGTTCATAAAAATACTCCTTTCAATAAGGAGGAGATATTGTGCAGCAGATTGTTTTCCGGGAGGACACCCGATTCTTCGAGATAGGGAAGAAAAGAGATCGTTTTCAACAGCGTGATGGCGGTATCCACTTTGGGTTTTCTTTCGTCAGACAAGATGGGCTGCAATGCACGCAGAAAGGTGATATACTTGTCGTCAGTGCTGTTCTGCAGCTTCTGCATAAGCGGCAGCAGCGTAGTGTAGTTGCTGCCGGAGAATATCTCGGAAAGCTGCTTGGCGGCTTTGGGCGGTGCATCAGCTGCTTCCTCGTTTGGGTGTAATCCCAACGATTCGGCAAGGGAGGATATCTGCTGCATCTGTTGTGGGTCCGCCATGATCTTATCGAGCATTCCCATCAGATCATCCATATCCGACTCCTTTCTTTAGCGCGGCAGGTTGAAATTTTTCTGCAGTTCTTTTGCCTGTTTGCTGTTTAATACTTCTTTGAGTGCATTGGGGTCGGACAACAGCTTAAAAAGTGCATCTGCTTGCTGTTTTTCCAATAAGGATGCGACGGATTTTGCATCACCGCTTTGCAATGCGTTTTTTAACTTATTTGGGTCTGCGTTCATTTGTTTGGCAAGTGCGTTCATTAGGTCACGGTAGTCCGGCATATATTTCCTCCTTATGTCAACGGATAAAAAATTATTTGCGGGTCACTCTATTGTATGCAGCAAAAGAAAAAAGGTTTCTTATGCTGAAAAAAGCCTGTTTTTTCGACGTATTGCTGTATCGCCTTCATAAAATTTTCCATCGAAATGCAATAAGATTGTACTTTCCTCCAAAACGCAAAAAATCGAAAAAAAGGTGTTGACAAATGCACTATTATCGTGTATAATAAATACTGTTCTCGGGAAAAACCCGAAAAACAAAAATGGCGGTATAGCTCAGTTGGCTAGAGCAACCGGTTCATACCCGGTTTGTCATTGGTTCAAATCCGATTACCGCTACCATATATGGCCCGTTGGTCAAGCGGTCAAGACACGGCCCTTTCACGGCTGAAACATGGGTTCGATTCCCGTACGGGTCACCAACGTTCGGAGTACCTGACCAGGTACTCCGGGCAACAAAAACAAAATACATGGCCGGTTGGTCAAGCGGCTAAGACGTGGCCCTCTCACGGCTAAAACACGGGTTCGATTCCCGTACCGGTCACCATGTAAGCACTCTGCAAAGAGTGCTTTTTGTTTTTTCTTTTTATCTGAAAATGGGCAAAATAAAGCCGCTGTGAATATCACAGCGGCTTTGCGTTATTTCTGATACAGCCACGCACCGCACAT
>JBGUUN010000077.1:0-14414 GCA_045133555.1 Oscillospiraceae bacterium | reverse complement strand
GCTGTATCCCGTGAAAAGGATGCGGTAAGATTGGTCGGTGTCACTAAAACGGTGGATCCGACTTTGATCAATGCCGTGCTGGATGCGGGACTTACCGTGATCGGAGAAAACAGAGTACAGGAATTTTTGGGTAAGTATGAGCAGTATCGGTTGGAGGGCAAAGAGGTCCATTTTATCGGTACGCTGCAGAAAAATAAAGTAAAGTATCTGATCGATAAGGTCGATATGATCGAGTCGGTGGATGATCTCGCACTCGCAAAAGAGATCGATAAGCGTGCTGCGGGCATCGGAAAAATCATGCCGGTGCTGATCCAGGTCAATATTGACCGACAGGAGAGCAAATCCGGTATCGATCCGGATGAGGCGATCGACTTTATGAAGCAGGCGGCATTGCTTGCCAACATACGGATCAAGGGCTTGATGTGCATTCCGGATCCGTTAAAAACACCGAAAAGCTTTGAGCAGATGAAGATGCTGTTCGAAGCAATCAAAGAAGAAAAGATTCCGGGGATCGAGATGGAGGAGCTATCCATGGGGATGTCCGGTGATTATACGGAAGCGATCCGCTGCGGGGCAACTTTGGTGCGTGTCGGCAGAGGAATATTCGGAGAGCGAAATTATGCGATCTGAAAGGATGCATCCGAATCAAAAGAAAGGGGTATTTGTCATGGGCTGGTTTGAAGGCTTAAAAAATAAAAACGTTCACGACGAAGACGAGATCGAAGAAGTTGAAGAATTTGAAGATGAGGTAGAGGAAGAAGCGCAGGAAGAAGCAGCGGAAGCTGTTGAAGAACCGGCTGCTCCGGCTAAGACCGTTCGCATGGACTTCCGTCCGTTTGGCAACAAAAATGCAGCTGCGGCACCGAAAACCGAATCTGTTAAGCCGATCATCGAATTTAATGAACCGCGAGGAGGAAATACAATCATGGATACTTATACTGGTGAAAGATCTCAGATCTTACTTTACAAACCGGATTCTTTAGACGGCATCAAGAGAATCGCTGACCGCGTCAACGAGAAAAAGACCGTTATTTTGAATCTCGAAGGTAAACCGGAAGATTTCATCAAAACCGTTATCGACTTTTTCAGCGGTGTTGCATATGCAAATCACGGTAAATTAAGCCCGATCGCAGATCAGACCTACATCGTAACGCCGAACAATGTTGATATGGATTGTCCGGGCGGTGCAAACATCGGTGATGCTGAGCTGGGCAACTTAAATATTTTTGAATCTCTGAACAATGACACTTTCTAATGATGAAAGCCGTCAAGCCGCTTATTTTGCCGCACAGATTGAGAACTTAAGTCTCCGTGCGGCAAAAAGCGGTATTGTACTCTACAGTGATTTCCTCACCCTCCCGCAGCAGAAGCTTGCCGAACATGCGGCAAAGCGTGCCGGATGCGGGATTCTGCTTTACGGCGGTACCAAGGATTCGCAGCGAAAGATCGCAGCATTTGCAAAAAATGCAGCGGATATCGCAGAGGATGAATTTCCGCTTATGATTGTCAAGGTGGAGTTTGACAAGCGCTTTATGACCGAGGAACTGACACACAGGGACTTTCTCGGTGCATTGATGCATATGTCGATCCGCAGAGAGATGATCGGTGATATCGTGATCGGGGATGAGCAGGCATATTTGTTTTTGCACGAGAAAACGGCAATGTATGTGCTTGGCGAACTCGAATCGGTCAAGCATACGCCGGTAACGGCTATGCTCGCAGAGAGCTGTCCGCTGTCAGCGGCACCGAAGTTTGAAGAAATGACGGTGACGGTTTCGTCGATGCGTTCCGACTGCATTGCGGCACGGATCATGAGAGGCAGCAGAAACGATGCTTTGGAAGCGATCCGCCTCAAATCTGTGAAGGTGGATGAGGTGACCGTTACCAAACCGGATCAGAATATCCGTGAAGGTGAAGAAATTTCGGTTAGAGGTTACGGTAAATTTCGGATCGGAACGACCGCACCGACCAAAAAAGGTCGGATCGCCGTTACGATCTTTCAATACAAATAAGGAGGAACAGCGGCATGAATGCTAAAACCATTGCTGCAAAACAGTTTGCACGCGGTGCATTCGGTACCTATAAGGCAGACGATGTAGACGCTTTTTTCGGACAGGTCGTCGCATATGTAAAACAGTTGGAAAAAGAGTCTGAGGAACAGCTGCATAATATGAAGCTGCTCGCAGATAAAATCGAAGAATACCGTGCAAGCGAAGGTGCTGTGCAGGAGGCCCTCGTAAAAGCACAGAAATACGGCAACAAGATCATCAACGATGCGAAATTGGAAGCTGAGGAGATCAGCAATGCTGCAAAAGCACAGGCTGCAGATACCATGACCATCGCACAGGAGAAGGCTTTTGCGATCTCCAACGAGGCAATGGAGCAGACCGAGCTGCTGATCCGTGAGCTGAAAAACAAAGCACTGACCGATCTGAATGAACTCAAACAGAAAACCGCGATCGAGCGTAAGACCATGGAGCACGCACGTGCGGCTGCATCGGTATTCAAAGCGGATCTGTTCGAGCTCTACCGTGCACATCTGGATCTGATCAACCGCATCCCGGATCTGTCCGAGACCGATTATGTTCCGGACGTTTTACCGCAGGAAGATGAGATCGCAGTAAATGAGCCGACCATCGCTGCTTTGGAAGAAGTTCTGATGGAAGAAGCACCGGAAGCAGCAAAAGAAGAAGCATTCACTGCTGAAGTTGCGCCGGAAGAAACAAAAGAAGAGGTTAAAGACGAGGTAAAAGAGGAGCAGCTGGATTTTGCAAAGATCGCAGAGACCAATGAGATCCCGGTAGTCGAAGAACCGACCATCACCGTGGAATCCGATGGCGACACCAAAGTGATCCCGGTTGAGGAGATCGACGGCGATACCACTCCGGACGATGTCAGAAGAACCATGCAGAATACCGCAAAACCGGTTTACGGCCGTAAATTTACCGATCTGAAATTCGGATCCAAATAATCTAACGCGTCGCAAATAGAAAGGCAATCTCAAATATGAAATATATCGTGTTGATCTATGCCATGCTTTTGATCGGGCTCGATCAGCTCATCAAGTGGATCGTGGATGTATATCTGAAGGTGATCCCGACGGTCGGATTGATCGAAGGTGTGGTTCATCTGACCTATATGGAAAACCGCGGAGCTGCATTCAGCTCGTTTGAGGGGCAGTATCTGTTTTTGATCCTGTTTACCTCGGCGGCGATCTTTGCCGGTCTGATCTGGATCTGTACCGCGAAAAAGACCACATCCAAGCTGGCACTTTGGTCGATCGGCACCATTGTCGGCGGCGGTATCGGCAATTTGCTGGACCGTGTTTTCCGCGGCTATGTCATTGATTACATTGACTTCCGCATCATCAATTTTGCGGTGTTCAACTTTGCGGATATCTGTGTTGTCTGCGGCACCGCGCTGCTTGCGGCATACATCCTGTTTTCCGATATGGGAAAAAAGGAAATCGCGGCAAAGAAGTGATAAGGTGACAGCATGATGGAAAACGAAGAATTACTTTGGGACGATGCGGAGGAAGTGTACAGCTTCACCGTTTTATCCGGCGGCAGACTGGATGCCTTTTTGGCAGAGCAGCTTCCGGAGCGTTCCCGTGCATTTTTGCAAAAACGAATCGAGTCGGGGGATGTACTGGTGGACGGTGTCGCCCGCCCGAAGAATCATAAGTTAAAAGGCCAAGAGACGGTCACGGTGCAGATCCCTGCAGCAAAACCGATCGAAGCCAAAGCGGAAGATATCCCGCTTGCGGTGGTATACGAGGATGAGCATCTGCTGGTCGTCAATAAGGAAAAGGGCATGGTGGTACATCCTGCTGCAGGAAACCCGGATCATACGCTGGTCAATGCGCTGCTGCACCATTGCAAAGGCTCACTTTCCGGTATCAACGGTGTGATCCGCCCGGGGATCGTTCACCGCATCGATAAAAATACCAGCGGTCTTTTGATCGTTGCAAAAAACGATGCTGCGCATGTCGGATTGGCAGAGCAGATCAAGGTCCATTCTTTCTTAAGAGAGTATGAGGCTGTTGTTTACGGCAGAGTCAAAGAGGACAGCGGAACGGTACATCTTCCGATCGGCAGAAGCAAGACCGACCGGAAAAAGATGAGCGTTTATGCAAGCGAGAATCAAAACGGTGTACGTGATGCGATCACGCATTATACGGTGCTGCATCGATATGACGGATTTACCCATCTGCGTTTGCGATTGGAAACCGGACGTACGCATCAGATCAGAGTACATATGGCGCATTTGGGACATCCGGTAGCCGGAGACGATGTCTACGGTCCGAAAAAGTGCATCACTTCGCTGTGCGGACAATGTCTGCACGCTAAAACCATCGGGTTTATACATCCGATCACCGGTGAGGAGCTTTATTTTGACTCCGAACTTCCGGCATATTTTACAGCGTTTTTGAAAACGCTGCATTCGATTGATTAAATGAAGCCACGCTGTATTTTTGTGGCTGATGGAGGTAGCTATGACAAACGAAAAGAAAAAACAGCTGCAGGCATTTGCCTATGCAGTCAGACAGGGCATCATTGACGGTACCCATGCCGCTAAGTCCGGTCATCCGGGCGGTTCTTTATCCATTGCCGATACAATGACCTATCTGTATCAGGTAGAGATGAAGGTCGATCCGAAAAATCCGGACGATCCGAAGAGAGACCGTTTCGTTCTTTCCAAAGGTCACGCTGCACCGGCTTTATATGCGACCCTCGCTAACAGCGGTTTCTTCCCGGTTGAGGAGCTGTTACAGCTGCGTCATACCGGTGCAATGCTGCAGGGACATCCGGATAAAAAACACATTCCGGGTGTTGATATGAGCACCGGTTCCTTAGGTCAGGGTATCTCCGCTGCATGCGGCATGGCACTGGCTGCAAAACTCTCCGGCGATGACTACCGTGTATATGCGGTACTCGGTGACGGTGAGATCGAGGAAGGTATGGTTTGGGAGGCAGCTATGTTCGCTTCTCACTATAAACTGGATAACTTAGTGGCTGTCGTTGACTATAACGGTCTGCAGATCGACGGTAAACTGTCCGAGGTATGTTCTCCGGAACCGATCCCGGAAAAATTCGCAGCATTCGGCTGGGAAGTATTCATGATGGATGCACACGATTTTGACGATATCGAGGCAACCTTTGCAAAAGCACGTGCTGTAAAAGGCAAACCGGTTGTGATCGTTCAGAAGAGCGTTAAAGGTAAAGGTGTTTCCTTCATGGAAAACAATGTCGGCTGGCACGGTACCGCCCCGAACGATGAGCAGTACGCAAAAGCTTGCGAAGACTTAAAAGCAGCTTACAGTTTCCTGAATGAGTGATAATGAGAGAGGTATAAACAATGGCTACTAAAATTGCAACCAGAGACAGTTACGGTAACGCACTGGTCATGCTGGGTGAGGTAGATCCGGACATCGTAGTTCTGGACGCTGACCTTGCTGCAGCTACCAAAACCGGTACCTTCAAAAAAGCTTTCCCGGATCGTTTTATCGATTGCGGTATCGCAGAGTGTAATATGTTAGGTGTTGCTGCAGGTCTGGCAGCAGCAGGCAAAAAAGTTTTCGCAAGCTCGTTTGCAATGTTCGCTGCAGGCAGAGCATTTGAGATCGTTCGTAACTCCATCGGTTACCCGAATCTCCCGGTAAAGATCTGTGCTACCCACGCAGGTATTTCGGTCGGTGAGGACGGTGCTTCCCATCAGTGCTGTGAGGATATCGCACTGATGCGTACCATCCCGGGCATGACCATCATCAACCCGTCCGACGATGTTGAGACCAAAGCTGCGATCAAAGCGCTGGCGGATTATAACGGTCCGGCATATGTCCGTCTGGGCAGACTTGCTGTTGATGTGATCAACGATAATGATGCTTATCAGTTTGAGATCGGTAAAGGTGTTACCTTAAAAGACGGTAACGATGTTACCGTTATCGCAACCGGCTTGATGGTTGGCAAAGCACTCGAGGCTGCTGCTGCACTGGAAGCACAGGGCATTTCGGTTCGCGTGATCAACATCCACACCATCAAACCGTTGGATGAGGAACTGGTATTAAAAGCTGCCAAAGAGACCAAAGCGATCGTTACCGCAGAGGAGCATAACATCATCGGCGGTTTAGGCAGTGCGGTCAGCGAACTGCTGAGCGAAAAATATCCGACCAAAGTGATTAAGGTCGGTGTCAACGATGTGTTCGGTCAGTCCGGTCCGGCTTTAGAGCTGCTTGAGAAATTCGGTCTGTCCGCAGCAAATATCGAAGCAAAAGTAAAAGAAGCTCTGGCATAAATTGTTTACAGTTTGCACATTGTATTTTGTCGGAATCTTTGCTATAATGTTACTATCTTAGTTTTTAGGAGGGTGCTACCAATGAATTTAAGCACTGTAATGACCGCTACCGCTGAAGCAGGCGGTATGGCAGCAATCATTTCTACTATTTTACCGTTCGCGCTGTTGATCTTAGTTATGTACTTCTTGATCATCCGTCCGCAGCGTAAAAAAGAGAAAGAGACCCAGACCATGCGTAACAACATTCAGGTCGGTGATATCATCGTAACCATCGGCGGTATCGAAGGGATCGTTGTTAACATCAAAGAAGATACTCTGTTACTGGAGTCCGGTGACAACCGCAACAAAATCCGTGTAAAACGTTGGGCTGTTCAGACCAATGAGACCGTACACGAGGAAGCTGAGACCGCTAAGAAGAAAAAAGGTCCGGTACAGTAATTCTCTGACGGCATATCGGATTTTGCCGCTGCATAGACTGTCGTAAACACGATGGAAAAGGCGGTGGCGAAGTGGCAGAAAAACGCAAAAAACAAAAGAATTACCGGAATGAGGAGCCTGCAAAGAAACTGCTTTTGTGCTGTATTTGCGGTATCCTCATCGGTATGCTTACAGCACTCTTGCTGTTGACGGTTTGCGCAAAGGTGATCTCCGGCTGTAAATTATCCGTGACGGTCTGTTTCGGTGTAGCCGCGGCATGCGGGATATGCTCTGCTGCGATCGGTGGATTTTTTGCCGGATTGCTTGCAGGAAAGAAAGGCTTGCCCGTTGGATTGGGGCAAGGACTTTTCTGGGTGCTTCTTTTGTTTGTGATGAATTCGGTGATGCGGGAGGACGGTATTCAGACGGTCACCTGTATCAAAGCGGGTTTGTGCCTGCTTGTGTCGGCGGTGGGCGGAATGCTTGGAGCATTTATGATCCAAAAGCGGGAAAAACGCCGCTACATTTACTGAAATCGATTCGAATTTTTGCAGGGGACAATCGGCTTTTGCGATTGTCCCTTACTTTATCATCGGGCGATTTTTCTATGGCATAAATTTAAGAGCCTGACCATAGGATATACCGTATCAATGAAAGGCGGTAGAGAACAATGGGACAGGACTTAAAAGATAAAAATATTACATTTATTCTGATCGTATCGTTTTTGGTCGGTCTGCTTTGCGGTTGTATGATGGTGCGTTACCGTTTGACTGCGGATGCAAATGAAGCCATACAGCTGCTGCAGATGCATTGGCAAGAAATTTTGCAAAGCCAGACAAACTTCCAGACGGCACTTACCATGTTCTGGCACGTCTATCTTCCGACAGCGGTGATGGCATTGCTTGTCTACGGATTTGGGCTTTGGATGATCGGACAGCCGTTTATTCTGATCCTGTATGCGTTTTTTGGATGGTTATGCGGCAGTTACGGCATGCAGCTTGCGCAGACGGAACTGATTTTGTTCCTTCTTTGGTATCTTCCGTCGGTGGTGGGGCTTTTGATGCTTTTGTTGCCGGGAGGAGCAGATGGGATCAAGCTGTCTTTTTCAAAGCGCAGCGAATGGAAACGATATGCACTTCGAATGCTGCGGCAGACCGTTCTTTTAGGCGTGTTATGTGCAGCTGCGGTCGGCACCTATTTCTGGTACGGTGTCGGACTGCTCGGACAAGAAAACCTGTGGCAGATCACATAAAGCAGGGCAAAGAAAGGATGCGTAAAAGTGGCAGGTATTTTTGATTTTTTAGATCCGTCGAGACCGGGTAAGGGCATCAGCAAGAATGAACCGTTAAAAAACCGTTTTTTCTTGTTTTTTGAATTGTATTTCCGCAATTTCTGGCGTTTGCTGCGTCTGAATGTGGTATTCACCATTGCGTGTATTCCGATCGTTACGTTCGGACCGGCGGTAACCGCATTGCTTAAGGTCACCAGCGATATCGTTGAGAGAAAATCGGTATTCGTTTGGAACGATTTCTGGAAAGCATTCGGAAAGAACTTCAAGTCATCCTTCCTTTGGGGTATCCTGGAAATTTTTATGACGGTCGCTGTCGTATATGCGAATGCATTTTGCGTCAATAACCTGGACAAAGGTATTCTGATGGTCGTCGGCTTCTTTGTAACTGCGATCTTTGCAATTTTGTTTCTGTTCATGTTCTTCCATAGCTGGCTTTTGTCCGCAAAGGTTGAATTAAGCGGATTTGCAACCCTGAAAAACAGCTTGATCCTTGCTACCATGAGCATCAAGGCAAATATTATTCTTTTTGTTTTTGTTGCGATCTTGGTGCTGCTGGGTATCCTCACCATTCCGTATTTTATCGTGCTGCTGCCGTTCTTCCCGATGGCAACCTTGGGATTTGCGATCTCTTACCTGTATTTCCCGTACATCTATGTGCACATCATCAAACCGTACTACGACCAGAACGGATTGGAAGATCCGTATGCTCGTAAAGAGGAAGAGGATGACGAGTACGAGTATGAGTATGTCTACGAGGATGAGCAGGGCAATGTCATCGAAACTGTGAGTGAGTCGCGGTTGGATGAGAATCTGTTCAGCGATGCGGTCGAACTGGAGAGCAAACAGAAAAAAGCTTCCACCGAAGCAAAACAGTCCTCGAAAACCATTCGGTAAGATTGACAGACGGGCCTAAAAATCCCGTCTGTTTTGTTTTTTTATCAAGCTGTTTCGCATACACTTTCTATATAACGGAGGTGTTGCGGTGGTAGGTTTATTTTCTATGGTTTTAGAACCGATGATGATCGGTATGTTGTTTTTCATCGGTATTTTTGCGGGGATCAAGACAAGATGGGTGCAGTTTCGCTGCTTTGGGAAAATGCTTGGTATCCTTCATCACCAAAAGAAGGAAAAAGACGGTGAGATCTCCTCCTTTGCCGCAGCAATGACGGCTTTGTCCGGTACCATAGGAACAGGGAATATCATCGGCGTTGCAATCGCTTTGCAGACCGGTGGTCCGGGGGCGCTTTTTTGGATGTGTGCCGCGGCATTTCTCAGCATGGCGGTCAAATATCTGGAGATCGCACTTGCCTGTACCTATCGAAAACAGTACGGAAAGATGACCTGCGGCGGTCCGATGTATTATATCGAGCGGCTGCTGCACAGCAAATACTATGGCAGATGCTTTGCAATCGCCTGTCTGATCACCGGCTGCGGCGTTGGAAATCTTGCACAGACGGTTTCTGCAGCAAATGCAGTGTCGCTGCTTGCGGCATCGGATCGCGGGAAACGCTCCCTTTTGTTTTTAGCGGCATCGCTGTTTGCACTTAGCCTGTATTTTGGGATGCGCGGAGGCGGAAAGATGATCGGAAAGATCACGGCGGTCTTGACTCCATGTATGGCGGTCGGATATCTGACCGGCTGCATAATCCTGCTGATTTGTTTTGCCGACCGTATCCCGAATGTTGTTCGCAGCATCTTCATCGATGCATTCGACTTTCGCAGTGTCGGCGGAGCTGTTTTCGGCATCACACTCCGCACCGGATTTACAAGAGGACTCTTTACCAATGAAAGCGGATTGGGCTCTGCACCGATCGTACATGCGGCCAGTAAGGAGGACGCACATACCGCCGGACTTTGGGGAATCTTTGAGGTGTTTTTCGATACGGTGGTGATGTGCAGCATCACAGGAGTCACTTTGCTGGCAAGCGGCGTTATATCATCGGATGGGATGCATATGGCGGCAGATGCGTTTGCTTTGGTCTTTGGAAAGGGCGGCTATCTCTTTCTTGCTGCGGCACTCTGGCTCTTTGCGTTGGCTGGTGGATTCGGCTGGGGATTTTACGGCAGCCGCAGTCTGTTTTATCTGATGGGACACAAAGCCAAAGGACAGAATGTATATACTTTCTTTTATGCTTTTTTAGCGTTTTGCGGCTTTTATGCATCGCCTAAGACTGCGTTTTTCTTTGCGGATCTTGCAAATTGCGCGATGCTTTTGCTGCATACGATCGCATTGTTTTGTATTCTCACGGCACACAGTTTGGATTTAAGCAATAATCGAATAATATTTCAAAAAGCAAAAGAAATAAAGAGGAAATAGAAGATAATTTTAATTCATTCGGTAAAATGGCAAGTTTTTGTCGAAATTAGACCATTTTAACAACTTGCCATTTTCTTGAATTAGTGGTATCATACCATGTATACGGTAAGAATACAACTGTTCACAGGAGGCGGACTTATGAGCAATGAAAGACGCTTTGTATTGGTGGACGAGCAGGTACTTCCGACCATTTTCCAGAAGGTATTGCAGGCCAAACAGTATTTATTGAAAGATAAAGCCCAGAATTTGACCGAAGCATGTAAGATGGCGGATGTATCGCGAAGCGCATTTTATAAATACAAAGACTGTATATCGTACTATGAAGACGGACAGGCCCAAAAGGATGTTACCATTTATTTGAAGCTCACCGATGAGCCGGGTGTACTTTCGGCAGTACTCGGTGTGCTGTATGAATATCAGGCGAATATCATCACCTTGAATCAGAGTGCACCGTCCGAAACGGTAGCGCGTGTTACCATTACGGTTCGTATGGGAACACCGGCTGCGTTTGAGACATTGATGGAGCATTTGTTAGGGGTTCGCGGTGTATTATCTGTCAGAAGAATGTAAAGAAACAGGAGGGGCAAATATATGAAAGTACAAGCTGCGGTAATGGGACACGGCGTTGTCGGTTCCGGTGTTGTTGAAGTTATCATGAACAATGCTTCCACGATCAGCAAAAAACTCGGAAAGGATATGGAGGTTAAACGTATCCTGGATTTAAGAGATTTTGAGGGTCTGTCCTACAGCGACAAATTTACCAAAGACTTTAACGATATCTTAAACGATGAGGAGATTGGTGTGGTTGCTGAAGTTATGGGCGGTGTCCATCCGGCTTATGAGTTCACCAAAGCGCTGCTTGAGAGCGGTAAGAGCGTTGTTTCTTCCAATAAAGCTCTGGTTGCCGCAAAAGGTGCGGACCTGCTTGCAACCGCAAAAGCAAACCATGTCAACTATTTCTTTGAAGCAAGCGTCGGCGGCGGTATCCCGGTCATTCATCCGTTATATGACTGTATGTCGGCAAACGAGATCGTTGAGATCGCAGGTATCTTAAACGGTACCACCAACTTTATTCTGACCAAGATGATCAAAGACGGTATGTCCTTTGCGAATGCACTGGCGTTGGCACAGCAGCTCGGCTATGCAGAGCGCGATCCGAGCGCGGACGTTGAGGGTGAAGATGCTGCAAGAAAGATCTGCATTATGTCCTCCATTGCTTGCGGAAAGCATGTATATCCGAAGTATATCTCGAATGAAGGCATCACCAAACTGACCTTAAAGGATGTGGCGTATGCAGAGAGCTGGGGCGGCGTGATCAAGCTCATCGGTTATTATAAGAAGCTTGCAGACGGCAAGATGGAATGCATGGTATGTCCGGCATTCATTTCGGATGAGAGCCAGCTTGCACACGTTTCGGATGTATTCAATGCGGTTTTGGTACGCGGCAATGCGACCGGCGATGTATTGTTCTACGGTAAGGGTGCCGGCAAACTGCCGACCGCAAGTGCGGTTGTAGCGGATATGATCGATGCGGCAGCTATGAAAGATACCTGTAATTTCTTATCCTGGGAGGACAGCAGCGAGAGCAGCGTGATCCCGGCGGAAGATGCGGTACATGCTTACTATATGCTGTTTGAGACCGAGGCATCCGATGCACTCTTAGAGACGCTCAGAGGCGCTCTCGGTGAGGTTAAGGTGCTGAAAGTAAAAGATGCGGCAGAAAACGAACTGGCTGTGGTTACCCCGCGGATGTCCGGTAAAGCTGCAGAGGAATTGGTGGCAGCTGTCGAACCAAGCGGAAAGCTGCTGAATAAAATTAGAGTGCTGAACTATTGATAGGGGCTTGAAGAAGAATGATCAACATTCAGATCCCCGCAACCAGCGCAAATTTGGGAGCGGGATTTGACAGCCTCGGTTTGGCTGTAAATTTATATAACTATGTCGGTATTGAAGAATGCGACAAGCTGGATATCCTCTCGCTCGACGGTACCCCGGTACCGACCGATGAGAGCAATCTGGTGTATACCTCGGCAAAAACACTTTACGATCTTTGCGGCAAACCGCTTTCCGGACTGAAGATCCACCAGAAGAACAATATCCCGATGACAAGAGGTTTGGGTTCTTCCTCAGCCTGCATCATTGCGGGACTGTACGGTGCAAATCTTCTGCTGGGAACGCCGTTTAACACCGACGAACTGGTAGATATTGCGGCAAAGATAGAAGGACACCCGGATAACGTTGCACCGGCGCTGCTTGGCGGCATTGTAACCGCAGTGTTTGAAGGAAACCATGTATACTGGGTCAAGCAGGAGATCTTCCGTCAGTTAAAATTTGTGGCACTGATCCCGGATTTTGAGATGAAGACCTCACAGGCACGCCAATGTCTGCCGGAAACGATATCGCACACCGATGCCAGATATAACCTTTCCCGTGCGGCACTCTTTTCCGCGTCACTGCTGCAGGGTAAATATGAGAATATCCGTGCGGCGGTGCAGGATAAACTGCATCAGCCGTATCGCTTAAAACTCATACCGCACGCTGAGGATGTGTTTGAAAGAGCATACGATCTGGGTGCATATGCGGCGTATTTAAGCGGTGCCGGATCGACTCTGATGGCGATCGTCAACGGTCATGACCGTGTATTTGCGGATGCGATGCGGAAATATCTGGATGAACTTGGTTTGTTCGGATGGCAAATTAAAGAATTATCTATTGACAATCAGGGTACAAAAGTGGTATTCTGATATAAAACGGCAAAAAAGAGAAAGATTTGCTGTATACCGACCTTAGGAGCGGTCGGATGATATAGAGGTTTAGGAGGAGAGAAACGTGGCACTTATTGTACAGAAATTCGGCGGTTCTTCCGTTAAGGATGCAGATCGCGTTCGGAACGTTGCACGCATCGTTACCGATACTTACAAAAAGGGCAATCAGGTCGTTGTTGTTGTATCCGCACAGGGCGATACCACCGATGATCTGATCGAAAAAGCGAGAGAGATCAACCCGAAAGCATCCAAACGAGAGATGGATATGCTGCTTTCCACCGGTGAGCAGATTTCGATCTCCCTGCTGGCAATGGCAATCGAAGCAGTCGGTTGTCCGGTAATTTCGCTGACCGGTTGGCAGGCCGGTTTTGTCTGCCATACCAACTACGGCAATGCAAGAATCCGTCATATCGATCCGGAGAGACTCAATGCAGAGCTGGACAAAAACAAGATCATCATCGTAGCGGGCTTCCAGGGCATCAACCGCTTTGATGACATCACCACTTTAGGCCGCGGCGGCTCTGATACCAGTGCAGTTGCATTGGCTGCATCGCTGCATGCGGATGTCTGCCAGATCTACACCGACGTTGACGGTGTATACACCGCAGACCCGCGCTATGTAAAAGGCGCGATCAAATTAAACGAGATCACCTATGATGAGATGCTGGAGCTGGCATCGTTAGGTGCAAACGTTTTACACAACCGCTCGGTTGAAATGGCTAAGAAATATCATGTCAATATGGAAGTACTTTCCAGCTTAGAGGATAAACCTGGTACGAAGGTTAAGGAGGTAGCGAAAATGGAGAAAATGTTAATCAAGGGTGTTGCGAAGGACGATGACGTAGCACGTATTTCGGTCATTGGTGTTCCGGATCAGCCGGGTATTGCATACAATCTGTTTAACCTGCTGGCTTCCAAAAAGATCGACGTTGACATCATCTTACAGTCCATCGGTCGTGACGGCACCAAAGACATCAGCTTCACCGTTCCGGAAAACGGCCTGCTGACCGCAATGAACGTTCTGCAGGAGAATCAGGAAATGCTGCAGGCTAAAGAGATCAACTACAACACCGAGGTTGCTAAGGTTTCCATCGTTGGTGCAGGCATGCAGTCTACCCCGGGTGTCGCTGCTAAAATGTTCGGCGCTCTGTACGATGCAAACATCAACATCAAGATGATCTCCACTTCCGAGATCAAGATCTCTGTTCTGGTTGAGAAGGATAAAGCAAAACTGGCTTGCAATGCGATCCACAATGCATTCTTCCCGGACAACTGATTCAAAATTTAACGATAAAAAGCAGTCCTCGGACTGCTTTTTTGCTTTGTATAC
>JBGUUN010000076.1:0-13246 GCA_045133555.1 Oscillospiraceae bacterium | reverse complement strand
CAGTGTGCTGCTATGAACATGACCAACATCAACGTTCAGCTGCTGACCATCGAGGCTGCACGTACCAGAAAACTCGAGCACATCTACCAGGCTGCTATGTTAGACCCGCATACCGGCAGTGAACTGGATATCGACACCATCAAGAAGATGGTCGATGACCTGATCGTTGCTCATGGCGACTACTTACCGAAATATCACTAATGGATTAATAAAGAACCCCGATGCATTTCGCATCGGGGTTCTTTTTATTTCTTCCATTCCGGTTCCTTGACATAGCGCATCAGATCATCATAGATCGTCGCATAGCCGCATTTTTTGATATGCATGCCTTCGTAGGTATATTCTGCTTTCAGTCTGCCGCATTCATCCTTTAAGTTATCGTTGACATCGATGTACCGCTGACCGTGACAAAGAGCAAGCTGCTCGACCTGTGCATTCGCCAACGCGATCTTCTCATTGGTGCGTATACGCAGATTCGGTTTGATTTCCTCGATCGCCGCATCGATGTTGATCGGATAATATGCCATCATGTAGATTTCGACCTTCGGCAGTGCTTTTTCGATTGCGGTGATAATCGCATCGTATTTTTCCATCACCTGCTCGATGGTAAGATTCGGATTGCTCAGATCATTGGTACCGATGTTGATAAAGATCCTGCGCGGCTTTAAATCCAGCACGCAGACATCCAAAGCCGCAAGCAGCTCATCGGTAACAAATCCTCCGACACCGCGGTTATAGATCACCGTATCATCCCCATGCTCTGCAAGCAATTCTCCGATCGGAAGTCCCTCCATCAGCGAAGAACCCGCAAATACGATTTCTCCTTTGACCGCTGTCTGATTTTCTTCTTTGTATCGAAGAAGCAGTTTCTGTTTCCCGTCCATATAAAAATCCCCCTTATTCACGGTTCTGTCCTTATCATACTACATCAGAAAAATAAATGCAACCGGTATGAAAAAATATATTGCAATCTGACTGCAAATGTGCTATCATGAAAATACTATAACATTGATCGGAGGAATTTTATATGATGTTATATCCGCATCCGCAAATGCTGACCGAACAGACCGGCAGCTATGCTGTCAAAGGCAATTATGAAAACCTTTCTCTGCTTGACTTTTATAAAAAAGTCAAAGAGGGTAACGAAGATGTTACCGTTACCTTATCCGCTGTACTCAAAAAAGAAGAGTACCTGCTGTCCGTAAAACCGGAAGGCATCACCATCACCGCAGCAGGTGATGAGGGTATCTACCGTGCAGCTACCACCCTGCAGCAGCTCATCTGCGGCGAGGAGGCAGTATCCTGTGTTGAGATCCACGACTGGCCGCAGTTTGACAACCGCGGTTACATGTACATGAACGCAAACTGCAACCGTCCGACCAAAGAGACTGTAAAACAGATCGTTGATTTCTTATCCGGCTTAAAATACAATCAGCTGCAGCTTTACATGGAGCATGATGCATTTACCTATGCAGCATATCCGAAATATACCGCTGATTTTGCTTGCTTCACTCCGGAAGATATCCGTGAACTGGATGCTTACTGTAAAGAGCGCTTCGTTGATCTGGTACCGAACCAGAACTCCTTCGGTCATATGTACGGTTGGCTGAAGAAGGATGAGTTCTTCCATTTAGGTTTACATGCGGAAGGCAAATACGGCGGCACCATCAACCCGCTGTTAGACGAGAGCTATGAGATGGTTTCCAATCTCTATGAGTCCTTACTGCCGCATTTCGAATCCGAGTATGTTAACATCGGCTTTGACGAAGCATACGGTCTGGGCAAATTCCAGTCTGAGGAATACTGCAACAAATACGGTAAAGACACCCTTTACATGGAATGGCTGAACAAGCTCTCCAGCCTCATCGACGAGAAATACGGCAAGAAAGTTATGTTCTGGGCCGATATGTTCTACAAATACGACCGTCTGTACAGCCAGACCCCGAAAGGCGCTATTGCTTTAGAGTGGGGCTATGAGCTCATCCAGTCTCAGGTCATGACCGACCACTGCATCACCTTCCAGAATGCCGGCTTAGATTACTATGTCTGCCCGTCCATCAATACCCATATGAGCTTCACCGGCAGATTTGACGTTACCAGCTTCAACATCCGTACCACCGCCGAGATCGGTGCAAAATACGGTGCAAAAGGTTACCTGCTGACCGACTGGGGCGGCGAGTCCTTCCCGGTATGGGGTATTGTACCGGCTGCATTGGCAGGTCAGTACGCATGGAATGTCGGCGTTGAGCAGGACGGTGAGACCTTCAAAGCAGAGTATATCCGCGATGCTGAGAAATTCATCGACCAGACCATCTTCGGCGGTGCAAAAGTTTCCAATCTGCTGTACCGCATCGCAAACTACTACCTGCTTGAGCCGGAGCGTGTTCACGTAGGTTCCATCTGCGGTGAGATGTTCCGTATGCCGCTGGAACAGACCAAATACGCTTACTTCTATGATCTGAAAGACATCTCCGATGACTTCTACTTCGATAACGTTATTGACTATGTCAAACGCGTACTGGAGCAGATCAAAGCACAGGATTTCAACGAGCAGTTAAAACGCGACATCATCGCAAACAGCGAATCTGTTATCCTTGCTGCTGAGCTGTGTAAACTGAAAACCGCTGCATCGGTTTCCAACGAGAAGATCGACGAGCTGATCGCTATGCTCGACAAACAGATCGCAGAGTACACCGAACTTTGGGGCAACTACAACTTCCCGAAAGGCGTCGAGCTGGTACTCGAAAACTTCAACGACAGACGTGCAGATCTGCTTGCTCTCAAAGCATAATCAAGCAAAAACAATATCGCCGCAGAGGATATCCTCTGCGGCGATTTCTTTATTCAGATCGTAATCTTAAACTCTCTATCTCCTGCCTTGAACAAATGCAGCGGCTTGGTCACATACTCTGTGCCTACCTTGACTGTGATCTCATAGTCACCGTAGAAGCCTTTGAACGCAACTTTACCAAAAGCATCGGATACAGCTTCTTCTTCGGTATGCCAGGTCTTATGGAACAGATCGCGGATCATAGTGTACGCCTTTTTCGGTGTCAGATCATTTCTCAGATAACCGCAGCGATACGGCGACCACTCCAAACCGTCAACCACATCCCAGCAAATGATCGCCTCCATATTCGGATGGCTGAACCAGATACTGTACAGATTTTTTAAGATTTCTGCCTGGATCTCCTCATCTTCCTCGGTGTTGCGATAACTCGGAACCGAAAATTCGGTGATCTGCATCGGCAGACCGAAATCAGCATAGCGATCCAATGCCTGATAGATAAATTCCGGAGAATAGTACTTTCTTGCAAAGGAAAGCTCATCTTCCTCTTTCTCGGTCATATGGTATTGCATACCGATGGAATCGATACGGCAGCCTTTTTGCAATGCACGCTCGATCAACATATAATACCCGCTGCGATTACCGACATATTCTCTGAAGATGTTATCTCTGCACTCATTGATGATCAAACGGTTAGCAGGAAAACACTGATTTGCGGTACGGAAATCCCATTCGATCATGTCATTCTGCAGATAGTGCGGTGTATTGTGTACTCTCGGCTCATAATTCGGAACAAACAATGCTTCATTGACCACTTCCCAACTTGGGATGCGGTCTGCATAACGTTTGGAAAGTTCAGCAAAACGGTTATATAACGCACGGCGCACCTGCTGCAGGTCATTCATCTGATGTACCCAATCCGGGGAGAAATAGTCATAGTCCAGGCAATGCGCTTTCGGCTCAATGCCGTACTTTTCACAAAATTCCAGACATTGTTCGATCGTCGGACGGCGATAGATCTTCGGTGCATCCTTTTCCACGCGCAGATAACCTTGCTGCGGTTCGACATCTTTCCAATAAAACGGCAGCGTTCCCAGATTAAAGCAATCTGCAAATAAATGCTCGTATTCTTCATTTTTTTCCGGGCTTCCAAGCTCACCAAGAGCAAACAGATTTGCACCGATCCGGAATTCATGCGTTTTTTGTTTGATGCTGACCTGCGCATTTGCAACGGCATTGCCTTCTGCATCGACCACATTCAAGCGGAAATATCCTTTTCGATACTGTTCGATCCCGCTTTTTACACGCTCATTCATATAATCCTGCTGCTCGATAAACGGCTGCAATACTTTCTCTCTGTTCATCATTCAAAATCCCCCCTTATGTCAAATGAAAAAGTCAGGGCTGCTTTTTGAAAAACAGCCCCGACCGTATTTTACATCTTATAAATCAGCACCCAGTGCTACCATCTGTGCTCTGACTTCGGCACCGTCTACCTCTTTGGCGGTAATACCTGCCTCAACTGCCATAGCGGCACCGATACCGGCAGCCTCACCCATATAACGGCACATATGCTGTACACGGATCGCAGACTGAGCAAAGAAATCTGCACCTGCACATCTGCCTGCAACAAACAGGTTGTCAATGTCCTTAACTACAAGACTGCGGTACGGCATGGTAAAATACCATTCCTCTCTCGGCAGAGAATGATCATATTCTTTGCCTTTGAGTGCAGCAAACTTGGTATTACCGTGTACATCGATCTTATAGTCGCTGATGCTGATGCCGTCCTCGAATTTACGGTATGCGAAGATATCATCGATCACCAGCAGATATTCGGTATCGATTCGACGGCTCTCACGAACACCCAGCATCGGAGCGATCTTGCTGACATGGCTGTTTTCAAAGCCCGGAACATACTTTTTATAGAATGCCGCGCAGCGAACGATCGAACGTTTACCCTCAAACAGACGGTCATTGATGAATTCCGGATCCAGAACATTCTCGCTGTTGCCCAATTCCGGACAGTTGAAGTTCATCGCAGACGGAGAACCCGGCATGGTGAACATCTGCACGTAATGCATATCATCTTCGGTAACATCGCCGTTTGCGATCGCTGTATCAATAGCATCCTCAAAATACTGACAAGCTTTATTGAACGGACCGCCGCGATAAGTGGAGATCAGCGGAGGTTTGGTCCAGCCGTCATCCTGACCGCCTTCTTCCAGCCATTTGCCGAATTTTTCTAAATCCACACCGCTCATCTCATAGCGCAGGGATACCGACTGGTTTCTACCGTTCGGGCCGCCGCACTGATAGGAAGCACCTGCCATAACGGATA
This sequence comes from Oscillospiraceae bacterium, assembly GCA_045133555.1. GTDB lineage: Bacteria > Bacillota > Clostridia > Oscillospirales > Ruminococcaceae > JAHHTP01. The sequence continues at coordinate 8,117 of JBGUUN010000076.1, read as the reverse complement.
AGTCACCGTCACCGGTACAGTCAATGTACTGTTTTGCACTGGCAATGAATAAACCGCCTTTGTTATGCAGAACAACACCGGCAACCGCCTGTCCGTCCATAACGACATCCACCATTCTGGTGTCATACAGCACGTGAACACCTGCTTCGTGTACCATTTCTTCCAGTTCAACTTTTAACATCTCGGTATCAAACCAGCTGGAATAGTTACCGTCGAATTTATGTGCAAAACCTTTAGCGGTCAGACGTTTGCGGATCTCTTTGGAAATCGCACTCTCTGCATTGCCGCTCGGTGCACCTTCCGGCATGACCGGAGTGACCAGACCCATAGTCTCGGTACCGCCTAAACCGCCGTACTGCTCTACCAGCAATACGCTGACACCCATTTCAGCCGCAGCGATCGCAGCAATAACGCCTGCGGTACCGCCGCCCACGACCATAACATCAGCTTCATATAATACTTCTGCCTTTTTTGGACTCCAATTGATTTCTTTCATGTATATCATCCCCCTTTTTCTTTATTATACCATAATCTTCTACGGTTTGCGTCATCTGAAAAGCATTTTTTGTTATCCGAATTTGTCCGAAAAAAGCAAAAACCGCCCTGTTAAACAGAACGGCTTATTCTTTCATTTTCGCTATACAGCAAACGGTATCGGCAAGCTCGGTCTTTGGATAGCAAAGTGTATAAACCGTATCCCCGATCGATGCCGTTTGCGCGGTCAGATCGACCTCGATACTCTTAAGACCGATCATCCCCAAGCCTTTGCCACACACCTTGACCGCAGCCTCCTTGCCGCTCCAGATGCGTGTAAACAGTGCATCTCTCCGCGCAGGATCAGATTCCTGCCGCATCGCAAAGTGTTCTGTATCACCGCAGACGCGCTCTGCCAGGCGATTCCCACGGTCGGTCAGGATCTGCAGATCGATCCCCACAGGGAAATCAGCGATCACCGCCGCAGCTCCGGTATCGGTATGAGAAATGCTGCAAAACAGCGACGATCCTTCGAAATACGGCTTGCCGTTTTCATCCCAGACCATCTTTGGCAAGCTGCCGCCGCAAAGCTCGGCTAGTGCCAGATATGCCGTCAGCCGTCGCTGCATGACTTGCTCATGCGAAGAATATCGCTCTATCAAGATCTGCGGACATACCGACTTCGCCTGCAAAAGAGCATTTTCATAATCCAAAAGCGGTATGACTCTATAGCGCATCATACCGGATTCTCCGTGATGATCAAAAGCATTCCCTCTTGGACCGCAATATACGCATCCTGTTCGGTGAATTCATTGCTGACACCGATCGGATACAGATTGGTCAATTCACCGTCTTGCAGATTATACTTACAACCCGAGATGGTAACACCCTTTGCACAGTCACCCGCACAGAACACCGAGAGATAGCCGCTTCGATTTTGGAAGCGGATCTCAGAATCACAAATCGCAGTCAGAACATTCTGTTTTCCGATCAGATATCCACGTTTTCCCATCGATGCCAGACGGAACAGAAGCTGAATATTGGCGATGGTATGATCCTCTCTGCCGCCCGTACCACCGTAAAACACAAAGGTTTCGTAGCCGCGTTCAAGGCCTTGACGCATGGCAGAAAGCATATCGGTATCATCCTTCTCGCACGGAAGAATGATCGGTTTAAGTTCATGCGGATAGTACCCAAGTGAATCAAAATCACCGATCACCAGATCCGGTTTGAGCCCAAGGGTCAATACCGTTTTAACACCGCCGTCGGCAGCGATCAAAAGATCGCCTTCTTTCGGCTGCAGCGGATAAAGAGTGCTGTATGCCATCTCCCCCGCACCTACGATATAGCAAATTCCGGACATTATTTCAGTTCCCATTCCTTGATTTCCTTCGCCTCAGCGTACATGGTTTGATAACTCTCATGGCGAGTCGGTTCGATCTTGCCCTCTTTGAGTGCTGCAAGTACCGCACAGCCTTTTTCCACCGTATGTGCACATCCGGTAAAATAACAGTCATTTACGTACGGTGTAAATTCAGGGAAGCACTCTGCCAACTCCTCCTTACGGATCAGCTCATAACGCTCGGTTTCCATTGCACCGAATCCCGGCGTATCCACAACATAGCTGTCGGTATCTCCGACCGGATACAGCTGTGCCGTACGGGTGGTATGTCTGCCGCGGCCAAGTTTCTGACTGATTTCACCGGTCACCAGATTTAACTCCGGGAACAGGCAGTTGAGCAACGAAGATTTACCGACGCCGGAGTTGCCTGCAAATGCGATTCGGCAAGATTCCTCTTTGGTGATCTGCATCAGGTATGCTCTGACAGCCTCCACACCTTCGCCCGTCTCGTTGCTGACGGTAAATACCGGGAATCCCGCATGCTCATAGATTGAAGCAAACTCCTCTGCAGAAGCCAGATCACTCTTGGTGAAGATCAGCACCGGGGTCACACCCTTGTGTACACAAACCGCACAGAGTTTATCCATTACGATCAAGCTCGGCACCGGAGAAACGGTGGAGGAAACAATAAACAGATGGGTCAGATTTGCAAGTTTGGGACGGATGAATTGGTTTTTGCGCGGCAGGATCTTTGCAATGACCGCATCTGCCTGCAGCGTATCCTTTTTCACCGTACCGGACTGTGCAAGCGGAGTGATCTCAACAAGATCTCCCGGCAATGGGGAGATCTCATTTTTACGGAATTTACCTCTTGCAGAGCAGTAGTGGGTTTCTTCGCCAACCTTTACTTCGTACAGGCCGCCGACACCTTTGATAATAATACCGTTCAGTTCCATCGATTACTCCATTTCACTTGATTCTGCTTCCGATTCAACCGGAGCTTCGATCTCCGTCAGCAATCCGGTATTCGGGCCGGAAAGGATACCGACGGTTGCGGTATCATAATCGATCGCATATTCCAGATACAGCTGTTCTCCGTAACCGGTATCCACCATGACACTCACCTTACCGATACCGCTGCCGGTGACCTCGATGCTGAAGCCGCCGTCAGATGCCGGTACGACCCCCTTCTTACTGAGCAGCACGCCGTCGGAATAGATATAGAAATCTACCAGACGATCCATAGTGTCATCCGGGATCACGATTGGAACGGTCACGGTACTTTCAACCGATTTCGGCATGATCAGGTCACCGTTGATGGTACCCTGCAGCATAGCGGTCTCCTCCAAGAAGTTGATATCATAGGTCGCATAGACCTGTTTGCTGCCGTTTACGGTGACATAAACGACCAGAATGCTCTCCTCGCCGGAACCGACTACCGGGATCTCCACAGAAGATTCCACACTCGGATTTACCTCTGTTGCGCTGACTTCCTCACCGTCAAGCTCGCCGGTAAAGGTATATACATTATCATCTGCACCGCTCGGGAACGGTACGGTTACTTTAACTTCGTAATTCGGGATCACACCGTTGGAAATGCTTAAGGTAATGGTACTGCCTTTTGCCACCGGAGTACCCTTCGGCAGGCTCTGATCAACAACCGTACCCTGTTCTTTATCCGACGGGACCAGCTTGGTCAGAATACTGAAGTCTTTGAGTTTTGCACGTGCTTCACTCTCTTTGAGATCAACAACGCCCGGAACGATGACCGTTTCGGCGGTATCACCCATCGAGATGTACAGCGTAATACCTGCATTTAAGGTGACTGCCTCACCCGCTGCCGGAGAAGTATTGATGATCTGTCCTTCTTTGACAAGCTGATCAAATTTCTGCACAACGGTGATGTTGGTCACATCAAAGCCCATTTCTTTTAAGGTCTCGGTCGCGATCTCCTCGGTATCACCGCGCAGATCCGGCATGGAAAGCTCCTGCAGACCGTTGGAAATGGTCAGCTTGATTTCGGCACTCTCTTTTACGCTGGTACCGGACGGCGGATTGGTATCTAAGATCACACCCGCATCGTAGGTCAAGGACGGTTCCTCGGCAACAATGATGAACTTAAAGTTCGGATATTCTTTTGCCGCATCTTCGATCGAATAACCGACCAGATTCGGCAGTCTCATCTCACCCGGACGGTTTCCGAGTCCGTCAAAGAACATTGCGACAGCAAGTACCGCCACGATCACGCAGGCTGCTGCGATACCGCATAAGATCGGCATCAGGTACGAGCGTTTTTTGCCCTGGTATGCAGCCATTTTTCTCTTGGCTTTTCTGTCTTTCGGCACTTCTTCCTTCACACCGACGTCTAATGCAGTCTTGCAGTCGGCAGCCAGATACTGATATCCGAATTCCACATTCGGGTTGAGCTTGAACTCATTAAGGTCTTTGAGCATCTCTGCCGCACTCTGGTAGCGCAGCTCCGGCTCTTTCTGCATTGCACGGGTAACGATCTCCTCAAGACCTTTCGGGATGCGCTCATTGATCTGACGGGCCGGTTTTGCCTCATTCTGGATATGCTGCATTGCGATGGATACCGGAGTATCTCCGTCAAACGGCACCGAACCGGTCAACATCTCATACAGCATAACACCGATGGAATATAAGTCCGAGCGCGGGTCGGTCTTTTCACCGCCGCGTGCCTGCTCGGGAGAGATATAATGTACCGAACCGACCGCTTTATTGCCTGCCATGGTACGGCCGCCGGCATCTCTCTGGAATCTTGCAATGCCGAAATCCATCACCTTGATGGTACCGGTCGGGGTAAGCATGATGTTCTGCGGCTTGATGTCGCGGTGGATGATGCCGTTATCATGCGCATGCTGTAATGCGTGCAGTACCTGCATGATAAAATGCAGCGCTTCTTTCCAATACACGGTTTTCTGCTGAGCAATGTACTCTTTGAGCGTGATGCCGTAGATATATTCCATAACGATATACTGCACCGACTCGCCTAAACCCACATCGAATACCTTAACGATATTCGGGTGATTGAGTACGGTGATCGCTTTGGCTTCGTTGCTGAAACGACGGCGCAGCTCATCGTTGGTAACAAACTCATCCTTGAGGATTTTAACTGCGACCTCGCACTGCATGGTCAGGTCGAATGCTTTGTAGACCACTGCCATACCACCAAAGCCGATCACTTCACGGATCTCATACCGTCCGTCAAGTCTTTTACCACAATATTTATCCATTTTTGTCTCCTTCAGCGTTTATCGATCAGTACAGCGGTAATGTTATCGCTTCCGCCGGCTTTGTTGGCTGCATTGATGAGTCTGATCGGGATCAGATTCTCCTCCGGGCTGCATACGATGTCCAGAATCTCCTCATCGGAACACATATTAGTCAGACCGTCGGTACAAAGCAGCATGACCTGACCCTCGCTGAATTCCACTTCAATGAGATCCACATCCACCGTCGGCTCTACACCGACCGCACGGGTGATCTTATTCTTATCCGGATGCACCGCCATCTCCTCGGCAGTCAGTTTGCCTTTATCGTACAGGTACTGTACCAGCGAATGGTCTACCGTCAGCTGTGAACTGTTTCCACCGCCAATCAGATACGCACGGCTGTCGCCGACATGCGCGATAAAGCAATGATCACCTAAAACCAAAGCCACTACCACAGTGGTACCCATACCGGAGTACGCCATATCCGAACAGGACTTTTCATATACCTCGGTATTTGCTTTTGCGATCGCGTTTAAGATCGCCTGCGGTGCAGTCTGTTCATTGATGGTACAATCCATGATCTGATTGTTGAGTTCTTTTTTGATCACATCGCGGGTGATCTGACTTGCGACATTGCCGCTTCTTTCGCCGCCCATTCCGTCACAAACAACGGCGTAAGCCAGCTTCTGGGAGAAACAGGAAAAATAGTAGGTATCCTGATTCATATTGCGTTTGATGCCTTTATCGGTGTTACCGTAAACTTTCAATGATATTTACGCCTCCTTTTGTTCACGTCTGAGCTGTCCGCAGGCAGCATTGATATCTGCACCCAAGGTCCTGCGCACCGTTGCGGTGATGCCGTGGTTGTTCAGATATTGTTCAAAGCGCCTGATGTTCTGCTGTTCACTCTTTTTATAGTCAGTCTCTCTGATCTCATTGACCGGGATCAGATTGACATGACAAAGCATACCTTTGAGCAAGCGTACCAATTCCGCCGCACAACGCTCATCGTCGTTATGACCGCGGATCAGCGCATACTCAAACGAAATACGTCTGCCGGTGTCTGCCGCATATTCTCTGCAGGCTGCAAGCAATGTATCAATCGGATAAGTCTTATTGACCGGCATGGTCTGGCTTCTCAGATCGTCAAACGGTGCGTGCAGCGAGATGGAAAGGGTCAGTCCCAGGCCTTCTTTCTGCAGCTCCTTGATCTGCGGTACCAAGCCGCAGGTAGAAAGCGAAATGTTGCGCATACCGATATTGAGGCCGTTTTCATCCGAGATCATACGCAAAAACTGCAGTACGTTGTCGTAGTTATCCAGCGGCTCGCCGATGCCCATCATAACGATATGTCCGATACGCTCATTCATGTCACGCTGTACGAAATACACCTGCTCCAAAATTTCAGATGTGGTCAGACGTCTGACAAATCCGGCTTTAGTGGATGCACAGAAGGTACATCCCATCTTACAGCCGACCTCACTGGAGATACAGATGCTGTAACCGTGGTTGTATTTCATCAAAACCGACTCGACCAATTCACCGTCCGCAAACTGCAGCAGGTATTTTCTGGTACCGTCGATTTTCGATTCCAGCACGCGAAGTGCTTTTGCCGCGGTGATCTCACAATCCTCTTCCAGGACTGCGATCAGGCTTTTCGGCAGATTGGTCATCTGCGAAAAAGAGGTCACCAATTTCTGGTGCAGCCAGGAGTAGATCTGTTTTGCACGGAATTTCGGCTGCTTGCATTCCGTCAGATATCCTTCGAGCTGTTTTAAGCTCAAGGATTTGATATCAATTTTAGCCATTCTCGTCGTTTTCCTTATTGTTTTCTTAACTTAGCAAGATAGAATCCGTCGCTGCCGGTCATCTGCGGCAGTAAAGTCATGCCCACGCTCTCTTTCTTGCCGCAAAGTGCAGCATCAAGATCACACAGGGTAAACTCCGGATGCTCCTTTAAGAAGCGCTCACATACCTTGCTGTTTTCTTCTTTGTTTACCGTACAGGTGGAATAGATCAGCGTACCGCCCGATTTCACATAGCGTGCAGCGTTGCATAAGATGCGATACTGCAATTCCGGGATCGCTTTGACATCCGCGCTGTCTTTGAATCGAATCTCCGGCTTTCTGCGCATAACGCCGAGACCGGAGCACGGTACATCGCACAATACACGGTCAAAGGTGCCAAGCGTTTCGTTATATTCCGCCGCATCGCCGATCGTCGCATGTACTGCGGTAAGTCCCAAGCGGGATGCATTCTGCTCGATGAGTGCGATCTTATGCTCGTAAAGATCGAAGGAACGAACCTCACCCGTATTTTTCATATCCATTGCCGCACCGACACTCTTACCGCCCGGTGCCGCGCAAATGTCCAAAATACGCTCGCCCGGCTGTGCCTGCAGATTTTTCACACACCACTGCGAAGCGGTATCCTGTACATAAAATGCACCGCGCTGATACGAGGAAAGCGTATCCAAACTCTGCGCTGCATTCAATACCGAAAGCGCATCCGGCAGCCCCGGTACATTTTCTACCGTAAAGCCTGCCACAGTCAGCTCATCCGCAAGCTCTTTTACCGTGGTCACCATCGGATTGACGCGAAGTACGGTTGCCGGTGCCTGCAGCATCGATGATGCAGTCTCTTTTGCGAAGTCATATCCGTACTGCTTATTCCAAAGGGACAAAATCCATTTCGGACAAGCGGTCTCCACCGCCAGTGCGCCCAGCGGATCTTTCTTTGCATCCGGCATCGGGAACTCTTTTCCCTCGCGGATAAAGCGGCGTAACAGTGCGTTGACAAAGCCCTTTGCACTTGCTTTTTTGATGTAGGAAGTCAGTTTGACCGACTCATTTACCGCAGCCGAATCCGGCACGGCATCCATGTATTTTAACTGATACAGACCCATACGCAGGATATTTACCACCTGCAGGTCCAGTTTCTTAAGCGGTTTGCCCGCATAGACCGTGATGCAATGGTCCAGCGTCACACTGCGCTCGAGCACACCGTAAAACAGTCGGGTCACAAAACCGATCTCTCTGCGATCCGTTCCCAAACCTTTTACCATATGA
>JBGUUN010000075.1:0-10861 GCA_045133555.1 Oscillospiraceae bacterium | reverse complement strand
TGCAATGATAACGGTGGTTACGTTACCGTCAAGAATTGCGGAGAACGCATTGGAGAAACCTGCCTGAATCGCACCGTCGATGGATTTGCCGTCAGCGATCTCCTCTTTGATACGCTCAGCGGTAATAACGTTTGCGTCAACACCCATACCGACTGCCAAGATGATACCTGCAATACCCGGTACGGTTAAGGTGAAGCTGTTCATAGCCGGTAAGAAACCGGTCAGAGCAGCAATGGTACCGCCTACCTGACCCAGCAGAGCAATAACAGCTACTAAACCCGGTACACGGTAGTATGCGATCATGAATACCGCGATCAGTGCGAATGCGATGATACCTGCCAACAGCATTGCATTTTTAGCGCCTTCACCTAAGGTCGGGGTGATTACGGAATAGGTATCGATATCTAAGGAGAACGGCAGAGCACCGCCGTTGATCTTGTTTGCCAATGCAGTAGCGCTTTCCGGATCGAAATCACCGTTGATAACAGCTTTACCGTCGGTGATTGCAGCCTGTACGGTCGGAGCGGAGAAGCAGTAGTCATCCAGCCAGATGGAGATAACACCTTTGGTGGTAGCCAGTTTGGTGGTAGCAGTTGCGAATGCATCTTTACCGGAAGCATTTAATTCCAGAGATACATACCACTCTGCCGCAGAAGTGCCGTCTAAGCTGCCGTATACTGCGGTAGCAGCTTTAACGTCAGAACCCTGCAGAATGATGTTTTCAGCGGTAACGCCGGTCGGTAAACCTTCATCATCGACCTCATAAGCCTCACGGAAGGTTAAAACTGCGGTATCACCGAGCTCCTCAACTGCGGTAGCCGGGTCAAAGTCTTTCTCATCACTGTTCCACGGGAAGCGGACAATGATACGATCTGCCATGGTATCAACAAATACCTCATAGTCGGTTACATTCATAGCGATCAGACGCTGACGCATAACCTCTGCTGCGGACTCCATCTGAGATTCCGTCGGATCTTCCTCAGCCGGGGAGAAGATAGCCTCAACACCGCCGCGGATATCAATACCCCAACGGATGTCGTTGCCGCCCTTGACGTACACGGTCGTATTATCGCCATAGGTAGTGGTAATACCGGTCAACGCAACGGTAGTGAATGCGATGATAAGTAAAGCCACTATGAAAAACCAAAGTTTTCCAACGCGTTTCATAGTTTATAAGCCTCCAAATTATTTTTACCAATCTTCTGTCGTTAACACAATGCAACCGCACCGGATCATCGAAAAGTAGGTGCTGTTCGCACCGCAATTGGTATCGATTTTATTATAATATATTCTTCGCCGCAAGTCAATCTTTTTTTGGTTCTGAAAGAAACGTCTTACAGTTTTTTCACCAAATTTTCAATTCCGCTGCGGTCAAGTCTTCTGGTATGCCAATCACTCATCGCCACACTGCCGAGTTTTTCATAGAATGCGATAGACGGTGCATTCCAGTTTAAAACGCTCCATTCCAGACGCATACAGTCCTCGTTGAGTGCAGTATCCGCAAGTGCTTTGAAAAATGCCTTACCGATGCCGTGACCTCTGTATTCCGGAAGAACGTACAGGTCTTCCAGCCAGATGCCTTTTTTACCGATGAAGGTAGAATAACTGTAAAAATAAATGCAATAACCCACAACTGCACCGTTTGCTTCGCAAACCATTGCACGAGCGGCTTTTTCTTCAAACAGTACCTGCTCCATTCGCTGCGGCGTATTGATCATCTGATCTTCCAGATGCTCATATACAGCAAGACCGCGGATCAGCGATACGATCGCTTCACAGTCAGTGACCGCTGCCGGTCTGATCTGATATTCCATATTTATTACTCCGATCTCTCCCACTGCGGATACATCATCCTGCTTGGAGGAATTTATTCTTATTCTTCTTCGTTATTCTCCCAGTTATGCCAAACCTCGGTGACATCATCGTTGTCATCCAGTGCATCCAACAGACGCTGCATTTTTAATACGCTGTCCGGATCGGTCAGCTCAGTGTAGGTGCTCGGAACCTGCTCAACGTTAGCGGATTCAAAGTTGTAACCCATACCCTCAAGTGCCTCGCGAACTGCGGAGAAATCTGCCGGATCGGTATAGATGATAACCATACCATCCTCGCTTAACAGGTCAGCAGCACCTGCCTCCAGTGCATCTTCCATCAGCTTGTCCTCATCGATCTCTTCTGCATCGATGGTGATAACACCTTTCTGCTCGAACATGAAGGATACACAGCCGGTGGTACCTAAGTTGCCGCCGAATTTATCGAAGATGTGTCTTACCTCACCTGCGGTACGGTTACGGTTGTCGGTTAAACCTTCAACGATAACAGCAATGCCGTTCGGGCCGTAACCCTCGTATTTTACATCCTCGTAGTTGGTTTTATCAGCACCGCCTGCAGCTTTTTTGATAACGCGATCAATGTTATCGTTCGGCATATTTGCGGATTTTGCTTTGGAAATCAGGTCACGCAGTCTCGGGTTGGAAGTCGGGTCTGCACCGCCTGCTTTTACTGCAACGGTGATCTCTTTACCGATTTTGGTGAATACTTTTGCTCTTGCCTGGTCAGCAGCACCTTTTTTTCTTTTAATGGTGCTCCACTTGGAATGTCCGGACATGATAATTACCTCCTTGTATATTTTATAACCTGCACGAAATACTATGCTCAACGGGTATTAAGCTCCCGTCGGGAACTTGTCCCGTATTTCTTATATTCAGAAAGGAAAGAATCCTATGAAACAGTCTAACCGTTCTCAGAACAATACCACCCGCGGTATCCAGACCAAAAACAGCCAGAATCAGCCAAACCGCACCGAAAACAACAATTCCAAAACCTCCGACCGCACCAAAGCGCACGGCAAGGATTTCGACGGTTTGTTCTGATTGTCTCAAAAATCAAGATAAGCAGGTATGCCCGTCAGGGGGCATACCTGTTTATTTTTCCACAGATTCCTTAAATCCCTCGCCGTAGATCTCCGCGGAAGCCATCACGATGATGAATGCCTTCGGATCGATCTCTTTGACACGGCGGGTCAGTGTTACATATTCGCTCTGCGATACCGCAGAGATGATAAACGGTCGTTCGGTACCGGTATAAGCACCCTTGCCGCTTACCAAGGTAGCTCCGCGCTCCATCGTATGGGTGATGTAGTCGGAAACTTCCTCATAGTGCTCGGTAATGATCAGCATGGTCTTGGTAACATCAAAACCATACATGACCATATCGATGCACTTGGATGCAACGAAAACGTTGATCAATGCGTAAAGCGCAGCCTCTAAGCTCTGATATACAAAAGCCGAGGTGACGATGACCACACAGTCTACCATAAAGGTGATCACACCGAGTTTCATGTGCGGGAAGGATTTCTGCAGTACCTTACAGAGAATGTCGGTACCGCCGGTAGAGCCGGCACGCCATAAGATCATTCCCAAGCCGGTACCGATCAGCACACCGCCGAATACACCGGCCAGCAGCATATTTCCGGTATAGACCGGGATCTTCACCAGCACATAGTCGGTAAACAATGTGAATAAGATCAACGAAAAGAAGGTCTTGATCATGAATTCCTTACCCAGTTTCCAGAATCCGACGATCACCAGCGGAATGTTCATCACAAAGCTCGCCAGACCGATGTTCACCTTCGGGAACAGGTGATTCAATAAGGTAGCAATACCGGAAACACCGCCTGCTGCGATGTTGTTCGGAGCGGAAAATACAACGACCGAAGTCGCATACAAAAACGTTCCGACGACGATGATCAGCATATCGATCATAAGCAGCTTGCTTTTCGGCATCGGTTTATCGGTACCTTTTCTGGAAAACATAACAGCCCTCCTTACTGTCTGCATTACGGACAGATAACGGCAAACAATTCTTCGATGCGGTCATATCGTTCTTTGATATACAGCCAACCGAACAGTGCTTCGAATCCGGTCGCACGTTTGTACTCCACTAGATCGGCATTTTTCGGAACGCGGCTTGCCGCATTTCTGCCTCGTTTGAACACGTCAGTCTCCTCCTCGCTTAAAAGCGGGAGCAACAGATTCATATATTCGGACTGTGCGTGTGCACAGACCATTTGGATGGTTTGCTGATGCAGCTTACCTACATGCAAATTGCCCTGTGAAAGCATTTTGCGGCGAATGAGCATCTCAAAAACGGCGTCACCCATATATGCCAGCGCAAGAGAATTGTACTGGTTTGCATCCAACATTTTAACGTCTGTCATCAGATCAAAATGCATGGGTTCCTCCGCTTAGTAGATAAACTCAAACTGGAAGCCGAAGATATCTACGGTGTCGCCTTCCTGTACGCCCATCTTCTCGAGACGGTCAATGATACCGCTCTCACGCAGAACGCGCTGGAAATACTGCAGCGACTCATAGTCATCCATATTCACACCGTTCATGATCTGTTCCATAAACGGAGCTTCCACATAGAATACAGCATCCGGACCGCGTACGATATCGAAGCTGCGATCGTTCTTGGCATCCGGCAGAATCGGAGCCGGCTCTGCTTCGTATTCGATGATCGGCGGCAGGTCTTTGAGCTGACTTGCGATCTCATAGATCAGTGCTTTGGTGTTCTGGGTGGTTGCAGCGGAGATCTCATAGAAAGTATAACCCTGTGCTTCCACATAATCCTTAAACTCTGCGATCTGTTCTTCGGTCGCAAGGTCGCATTTGTTTGCAACAACGATCTGCGGACGGTCTGCCAGCACTGCATTGAAGCGCAGCAGCTCACCGTTGATGATCTCAAAGTCCATTCTCGGGTCTCTGCCCTCACTTCCGGAAACGTCCACAACGTGAACGATCAAACGGCAGCGGTCAACGTGACGTAAGAAGTCATGACCTAAGCCCACACCTTCCGCAGCACCCTCGATCAGACCCGGGATATCCGCCATAACGAAGGAATGATCCGCATCGATCTTGACTACACCGAGTACCGGAGTGATGGTGGTGAAGTGATAGTTTGCAATGACCGGTTTTGCAGCGGATACGACCGAGATCAAAGTGGATTTACCGACATTCGGGAAACCGACCAGACCGACGTCCGCCAGCAGTTTCAATTCCAAATTTAAGGTAAATACTTCACCCGACTCGCCCGGTTTTGCAAAACGCGGGATCTGACGGGTAGAAGTTGCAAAATGCTGGTTGCCCGCACCGCCCTTACCGCCTCTTGCGATTAAGATCGGCTCGTCACCGGAGCAGTCTGCGATCAGTCGACCGGTATCTGCATCTCTTACCAAAGTACCGCGCGGCACCTTGATGATGAGATCTTCACCGGACTTACCGGAGCAGCGTTTTGCCGCACCGTTTGCACCGTTTTCCGCAGCATATTTCTTGCGGTAGGTGAATTTTTCGAGCGTATTCAGGTTCGGATCTACCTGGAAATAAACGCTGCCGCCGCGACCGCCGTCACCGCCGTCCGGACCGCCGCTTGCAACGTATTTCTCACGGTGGAAAGTTACCGCACCGTTACCGCCGTTACCTGCACGGATATACACTCTTGCTTTATCGATAAACATGAAAATCCCTCACTTTCGGGATCGGGCAGATAAAACATCTGCCAAAAACAAGAAATAGGAGCGCCCGACATTGCGTACGCTCCTAAAATTTACGATCGTCTTACTGAACAGCGTAAACGCTTACTTTCTTGCGGTCACGACCCAGACGCTCATATTTAACAACACCGTCAATTAAAGCGTACAGAGTGTCATCGGAACCCAGACCTACGTTTTCGCCCGGATGAATGTGGGTACCACGCTGTTTGTACAGGATGTTACCTGCTAAAACTTTCTGGCCATCCGCTTTTTTCGCACCGAGACGTTTGGACTCGGAATCACGGCCGTTCTTGGTAGAACCAACACCTTTTTTATGTGCGAAGAACTGGATATTTAACTTTAACATTGTTTTACACCTCCATGTCTTGTATACGAATGTTTTTCGGGAACTGTTCTTCAAGCAATTCCATTTGCAGTCTCATCGACTGCAGCAGCAGTGCACTCTCATGTGTCGACTGCTCGACCTTGAGCTGCACCTCATTCTCACTGACATTAACCGACGCATTTTGTTTTGCGATCTCCGTAATGCCATTCGCCGTCATATTGACCGCTGTGGTGACCGCCGCACAGACAATGTCTTTGCCACTGTTTGCGTAACCGGCATGTCCGCTTACCGAAAATCCGATAAGTTTACCACCACTGAGATAAAATCTCGCTTTGATCATTGCATTAAGCGTTGATAGCTTCGATCTTTACCTGAGTGTACGGCTGTCTGTGACCTTTTTTGCGAGCGGAACCTTTTTTCGGTTTGTAGGTGAAAACGGTAATTTTTTTGCCTTTGCCGTTTTTAACTACGGTAGCTTTAACGGTTGCACCGTCTACATACGGAGCACCGATTTTGGTCTCCTCGCCGCCGAGAGCAACAACTTTGTCAAATACAACTTCGTCGTTAGCCTCTACTGCTAATTTCTCGATGAATAATACATCGCCTTCGGATACACGGTACTGTTTGCCACCGGTTTCAATTACTGCGTACATGTTCTAGGCACCTGCCTTTTCTTATAGTCTCGCTGCGATTTATGATCGGTTCCCGCCGGAACACAAGAATCATCGGGTGGTGCTTTTTACGCATCCTTTCGGACACAAAAAGCACGCTTGCAAAACCCGGCGCAAGCGGCATATATATGATACCACAAGCAAATCTTTTTGTCAAGTGATTGTCTTGCAATGCATCTCTTTTTTCACGCAAAAAAAAATGGACGACTTTCGCCGCCCATTTGTGTCTTTTAAACAATCGCATCCCATAACCTTTCAGTTATGCTTTGCTACTGCAAAAAGCCATGTCCCCTTCACAGTTTCAAACTAACTTAAAACTGTTTTGATGGGAACACTCCGTCGGCTTCAAGCACGCAACAACTGAAATCCATGAGAGCTGCCCATCTTGCCCGACAGTACAGACATTCCCGTCGGCTACGACACTTAAGACCGCTTGGATCAAAAGTTCAAACCATCATCCGCTGCCCGCCAAGCGAGGGGGGTGCTTATGCTGCCGATACCGGACCGACGGTTTGTAAGGATGACTGCCGGTCGCCTGCATGTAGCTCCAAAAGCGAGGGGATGCTTTCTTCATTATCACACGGATGAACCCGACAATCTGCCTGCTCTGTCTATTCTTGCTTTTATTATAATACATTTCATCAAAAAAATCAACCGCTTTTCACGGAAAATTCCGATTTTTTGTTCTTTTTTTATTCCGCTTATGTTTAATCGCATAAAAACAAAGTTCTCTGTACTAATTAATACAGTAAAATATAATCGATTTTTCCGATTCTTCCTTATTAATGCTGTTATCCCATTGTATTTTTTATCAAAATATGTTACAATAGGACTGTTTGAAGATCAAAACCGATTCGGGAGTGCTGCCCGAAAAAAGACCGTTATGGTGAATCCGAAACAAGCACAGAAAGGAATCCGTATGACCACACAAAACAAATCCGTACTCAGTAAATTCAGAGATATGTTCTCGGCGCAGGATATGACCA
The DNA here is from genome assembly GCA_045133555.1 of Oscillospiraceae bacterium. Lineage (GTDB taxonomy): Bacteria > Bacillota > Clostridia > Oscillospirales > Ruminococcaceae > JAHHTP01. The sequence goes on along the minus strand of JBGUUN010000075.1, from coordinate 3,325 downwards.
CCGGCAATCCGATGAAATGTCTGCTGATGTTCTCCATCCCAATGCTCATCGGTAACTTGGCACAGCAGCTTTACAGTACCGTTGACTCGATCGTTGTAGGGGAATATATCGGTGATACCGCACTTGCTGCAGTCGGTGTTTCGGGTCCTATCATCAACCTGCTGTTATGTTTACTGATGGGTATCTCCTCCGGTGCCGGCATCATGGTATCGCAGTACTTCGGTGCAAAGCAGAAAGATGACCTTTCCAAAACCGTCGGTGTCTGCATCACCCTCACCCTGATCGCTTCTGCGATCATTATGGTTGTCGGTGCACTTGCCACCAAGCCGTTGATGACCTTATTAAAAACGCCGGCTGATACTTATGATATGGCTTGCGACTATCTGATCATCATCTTTGTCGGTATCGTCGGCTGTTCGTTCTATAACATCATTTCCGGTGTACTGCGTGGTCTCGGCGATGCATTTATGCCGCTTGTATTCCTGCTTGTTACCTGCGTCTTAAATACCGTATTGGATATTTGGTTCGTTGCCGGCCTTGAAATGGGTGTTGCGGGTGCTGCTTATGCGACCGTTCTCGCTCAGATCGTTTCCGGTGCGCTGTGCCTGATTCGCTTACTGCGCATGAAAGACATCTTCGTTGTAAAATGGTCCGACTTAAAATTACAGGGCAATTTCGCGACCCAGCTCATCCGTCTCGGTTTACCGTCCGGTCTGACCCAGATGATCTTCTCCTTGGCAGCAATCGTTGTTCAGTCTTTAACCAACAGCTTCGGTTCCACCGTTATGGCTACCACCACCGTTATCATGCGTGTTGACGGATTCGCTATGATGCCGAACTTCACCTTCGGTATCGCAATGGCAACCTTCTCCGGTCAGAACATCGGTGCAGGCAACCTGGAGCGTGTTAAAAAAGGTACCCGCTCCGGCATTCTCTTAAGCATGGTCACCGCTTGTTCTTTGACCGTTGCTATCCTGCTGTTCGGCCGTATCTTAATGGGCTGGTTCACCGAAACCGAAGAACTGATCGATATGGGTATGCGCTTCATGCGTATTTTAGCTGTCGGCTACATTGCAATGGGTGTTACCCAGTCGCTTTCCGGCGTTATGCGCGGTGCGGGCGATACCGTGACTCCGATGTGGATCTCCTTTATTACCACCGTCGTTATCCGTGTTCCGATCGCATACATCTTAAATTACTTCACCCACGATCCGAGCTGCTTATACATTTCGCTGCTCATCTCCTGGGTCTGCGGCGCTGTATTTACCGTGTTGGCATATCGCTTCGGTAAATGGCACACCAAAGGCATCATGGCAAAAAAAGCTTGATTTTCAAAGACATAAAGAAAGGATATTAACATGAACAAAGTTATTCTTACCTGTGACAGCACCTGTGATCTCGGCAAAGAACTGTTTGAGAAACTGAATGTCACCACCTATCCGTACCACATCAACTTAAAAGGCAAATCCTACACCGATAACGTGGACATCAAACCGCAGGATCTTTACGAAGCTTGGTGGAACGAGAAAGTTTTACCGAAAACCGCTGCGATCAGCATCGGTGAGTTCACCTCTTTCTTTGAAAAATACGTAAACGAAGGCTATGATGTGGTTCACATCACCTTAGGCTCCGGTCTTTCTGCTTCCCCGAACAACTGCCGTCTGGCTGCACAGGAATTTGAAGGCCGTGTCTATGTCATCGACTCCCGTTCTCTGTCCACCGGTTCCGGTCTGTTGGTACTGGAAGCTGCAAAACGCATCGAAGCCGGCATGAGCGCGAAAGAAGTATTCGATGAGGTTTCCGCTCTCGTTTCCAAAACCAGCGCATCCTTCGTTGTAGACACCTTAGATTTCTTACACGCAGGCGGCCGCTGCTCCGCACTGGCAAAACTCGGTGCAAACATGCTGTCCTTAAAACCGCAGATCGTAGTTAAAAACGATGAAGAAAACTGCGGTAAAATGGGCGTCGGCAAAAAATACCGCGGTAAACTGGACAAGGTCTTAGTCGAATATGTAAAAGAGACTTTAGCAAACCGTGATGACTTAAACCTCGATACCATCTTTATCACTCATTCCGGTATTTCCGAGGAGCGTATCGCACTGGTCAAAAAGACCGTTGAGGAATGCGCAAACTTCAAGAACATCTATATCACCACCGCAAGCTGCACCATCTCCGCACACTGCGGTCCGAACACCTTAGGTGTATTATTCTTAACCAAATAAAAGAAAGAAGGCTTAAAACTCATGGCAGAGCGCAAAGAAATGGATCTGCATTACCGCACCAAAGAGGACATCTGTACCCACGTCGGCGATGAATATGCCGAATACATGGGTGCGATCGTACCGCCGATTTTCCAAAACTCGTTATTTGTCCGTCCAACCGCAGACAACGGTGTGAACAACCACGGACATCTTTACACTCGTGACTCCAACCCGACCATCGAGATCGCAGAGCGCAAGATCGCTGCACTCGAAGAAGCCGAAGCAGCTGCCTGCTTCCCTTCCGGTATGGGTGCGATCTCCGCAGCGATCCTGCATTTTGTAAAAAAAGATGCTCATGTGATCTTAGTGCAGACCGCCTACGGTCCGACCCGCAGATTCGTCACCGAATATCTGGTAAAGAAATTCGGTATCACCTACACCCTCGTACACGGCAGTGATGTTTCCGAAATCGAAGCTGCGATCACTCCGCAGACTACTCTGATCTATCTGGAGAGCCCGTCGAGCTTTGTGTTCCATCTGCAGGACCTCAAAGCCGTTGCTGCTATCGCGAAAGCACACGGTATCGGTACTGTGATCGATAACAGCTATGCGACGCCGCTGTTCCAGAATCCGCTTACCTACGGTATCGACATCGTTTGTCACACCGCCTCCAAATACTTAGGCGGCCATTCCGACATCGTTGCCGGCGCACTTGCGGCAAGCAAAGAGATCGTCGAGGAGATCGCTTCCAACGAGCGTGAGCTGATCGGTGCCTGCATGGATCCGCATCAAGCTTGGCTTTTGATCCGCGGTATGCGTACCCTGCCGGTTCGTATGAAGCAGCATCAGGAGAATGCGCTTGCCGTTGCAAACTTCTTGGAAAACCATCCGAAGGTCAAAAAGGTATACTACCCACTGCTTGACAGTCATCCGGAGCGTGAACTTGCAAAAGAATACTTATCCGGCGGCTGCGGTCTTTTGAGCTTTGTGCCAAACGGCAGCGTCGAGGATGCGATGAAGCTGATCAATGCCTGCAGACTGTTCCAATACGGATGCAGCTGGGGCGGATTTGAAAGCCTTATCATCGATGCGGGTGTCGGCTTAAGTGAGGAAGAATCCAGAGA
>JBGUUN010000074.1:0-8884 GCA_045133555.1 Oscillospiraceae bacterium | reverse complement strand
AAAAGGACGGTTTTCTGCAGTGCCTGCGGTGGCATAGCGCGGAAAGTCTGTACCACCTTTTTCAGCCGCAGGCGAAGCCTGCTACTGTTTCGGCGGTCTGCAGCCTAAGATGCTCGAATGATAGAAATCAAAAGGACGGTTTTTACCGTCCTTTTTTGTTTCCGCAGAGCCTGCGGTCCCATAGCGCTGTGAGTTCTTTCGCCGCAGAAAGCCGCAAGCGGAGCTTGCTACTGCCCGGCGGTATGCAGCCACGATCGCCGCTTTTGTCCCCACCCAACTGTATCTAGGAAACCAAGCCCAGCCGAGGGCAAGGTTGCCCTCTCCGTCACAACTTCGTTGTGCCACCTCTCCCATAGGGAGAGGCTTAGTTTTGCAAAGCGTTAAACTGCTTGCGGCGGTATTCGTCTGCCGTGGAGATAAAACCTCCCGTACCGCAAGCACGGCAGCAGCCAAAAGTTCGCACCGGATCGGGGAATAAACTCGATTCATCGATTTTCCGGCAGGAAAATCGATGCTCCATCAAGCCAAAAGCGAGGATCAAGGAGCGTTTTTGCTTACTTTTGCCGCTATGGGCAAAAGTAAGGGCCGAGTATAAACTGAAAGTTCGCACAAAGGTTCAAGCGGCCCGAGCCACGGTGCCCGTGGAGGCACCTCGCTGTGAGTTCTTTCGCCGCAGAAAGCCGCAAGCGGAGCTTGCTACTGCCCGGCGGTCTGCAGCCACGGTCGCCGCTTTTGTCCCCACCCAATTGTATCTAGGAAACCAAGCCCAGCCGAAGGCAAGGTTGCCCTCTCCGTCACAACTTCGTTGTGCCACCTCTCCCATAGGGAGAGGCTTAGTTTTGCGAGGCGTTAAACTGCTTGCGGCGGTATCCGTTTGCCGAGGAGATAAAACCTCCCGTACCGCAAGCACGGCAAAAGGAACAGTCGGTAGACAGTACTATTAAAGTCTATACTAAGGCAGTCGCGGCTTGAGCCTTGCAACAAGGTAAAGACAAGAAAAAAGCCTCTCCCTCTGGGAGAGGTGTCATTGCAAGGCAATGTCGGAGAGGGCGGGAGTAAGTGCCCGCCGCAGGAGAAGCCTGCTACAGATGCAATCAACCTTCGCAAATGCATGTAGGGCGGGGGCTTGCTCCCGCCGCCAAGTATGCACAAAATCAAAAAATGGATACCCTTTTGGGTATGGGGATTCCTGCGGAATCCGATGACCTTTTGGTTCTGGTAGCCGGTAGCAGCAAACCGAAGGTTTGCTGCTCTCCAAGAATTGCTGTGCAATTCTTAGTTGGCTTTAGCACCCAAAGGTTGAAAATTGGATTCTATCGAATAAACTGAAAAAACCACCATCTTTTAGATGGTGGTTTTTTCAGTACGCTCGACAGGAGTCGAACCTGCGACCTTTTGGTTCGTAGCCAAACGCTCTATCCAACTGAGCTACGAGCGCATGTTGATCATGTGATCTTCACAACGATAGCTATTATAACATATTATTCGCGCTTTGTCAAGCAAGATTTTTCTTGATTCTTTCGACACTTTCTGTTATAATGGTACAAAAAGGGGGAATTATTATGGAATCCAGACTCGGCAGACCACTAACCAAAGCGGAAAATAAAGCCTTTTGGGCAACACTTTGGGTGGTCGCTATCCCGGCAGCAGTGCAGGGCATTATCTCGCTCGGTGTCAATATGCTCGATAATATCATGGTCGGCACACTCGGCGACGTTGCACTTGCTTCCGTTTCACTCGGCAACCAGCTTTCGGTCGTCATGAACTTTTTCTTAAACGGCATCGGCGGCGGTGCGGCTGTTCTTATTTCGCAGTATCGCGGTAAGAATGAACCTGAAAAGGTTCGTAATTGCTTCGCGGTGCTGATGCAGTTTGCACTTTCCTTGGCAGTGCTACTTACCGCATTCGTTTTCTTCTTCCCGACAACCGCTATGCGCATCTTCACCGATGATGCACAGGCAATCTCCGTCGGTGCAGAGTATATCCGCATCGTATCGCTTTCGTTTGTACTCTTCGCGATCTCTAACACACTCGTTGTGCTGTTTCGATGGTCCGAGATCACCAAGATCGGTCTTACGGTATCGTTCCTCTCGCTGATCGTAAACCTCGTTTGTAACTATGTGCTCATCTTCGGTAAACTCGGTTTTGAGCCGATGGGTGTTAAAGGTGCAGCGATCGCAACCGTTATCGCTCGATTCGTGGAACTTGCCGTGGTGCTGGTCTATACCTTCGGTATGGAAAAGAAATTAAAGCTCAGATTCAAGGATTTCCTTAAATTTGATGCGCAGATCTGGAAGGATTACTTTAAGTTCGGTCTGCCGGTCACCTTCGGTGATATCCAGTGGGGCTTTGTCGGTATGTTCAAATCTGTCCTCATCGGACATATGGGCGTTACCATGACCGCTGCAAACGCCATTGCGGATGTAATCCTCTCGCTGGCACAGATCTTTACCGCAGGTCTTGCAAACGGTGCGGCTGTTATCATCGGTAAGAGCGTCGGTGCAGGTGACTTTGCGCATACCAGACGCCTTTCGGTCCGCATCCAGATCCTGTTTGCCTGCGTCGGTGTTACCGTGGCTACCACCGTTATCCTGACCAGAAGTATCCCGCCGACCTTCTATGACTGTTCCGCAGAGGTGAAAGCACTCGCCGAAACCTTCTTGCTCATCGGCGGCTGTACCCATATCGGTACCTGCTACCATGCCGCTTGCTTTACCGGTATCAACCGCGGTGCGGGTGACGGTAAGTTCGTTATGAAGATCGATATGATCTGCGGATGGCTCATCGTTCTGCCTTGTGTCTATCTCACGGGATTTGTCCTCGGTCTGCCGCTTCCGATCGTTTACCTCGCCAGCCGAATCGATCAGTGCTTCAAATGGCTCATCGCATTCTTCCGCCTGCGCGGTAATAAATGGATCCATCGCATCGGCGAAAAATAAGAATCAAAAGCGTCAGGATAACATGTTTATCCTGACGCTTTTTTTGAAACAAACCAAATTATGCAGGTTTTTAACAAACTTTGCGGCAATAATATTGACAATTCTTTGACACCATGTTATAATTTGAATCAGGAACCATATATATTTTGCCAAAAATTACTGTATAGAATAAAAGGAGAGCGAGAAATGGCCGGAGTAAAGAAATGTGAAAAAAGCGAAAAAGTGATCTCGGAACGTGTTATCCGCCGTTTGCCGCGTTACTACCGTTTTTTGGGTGATATCATGCATTCGGGTGCGGAGCGCATCTCGTCCAGAGAGCTTTCCGAGAAGATGGGACTGACCGCATCGCAGATCCGCCAAGACTTAAACTGCTTCGGCGGCTTTGGTCAGCAGGGTTACGGATATAATGTTGAAGCGCTGCACCGTGAGATCGGCTGTATTTTGGGTCAGGATACCCCGAAAAAGGCAATCATGATCGGTGTGGGTAACCTTGGTGCTGCCGTCGCAGCGTATATGGACGGAAATGACCGCGGTATCGTGCTTTGCGGCCTGTTTGATAATGACGCCGCAAAATTCGGTAAACAGATCGGCAGCCTGTCGATCCGTTCGATCGAGGAGCTTGAGGCTTGCTGTATGACAGAGCATCCGGATGCGGCGATCCTTTGCGTGACCAAAGAGGCAGCAAAGGAGATCGTACCGCGCCTGATCCAAAACGGTATTCGCGGTGTATTAAACTTTACACATTATGATATTGCGCTGGATTACCCGCAGCTGCAGGTGGAAAATGTCCACATCAGTGACAGCTTAATGACCTTGCGCTATATGCTGGGAGATTGAGAGGAGATCAATGCTGCTGCATACTGCCGACTGGCATTTGGGGAAACAGATCGAATCGGTGGACCTGCTGCCCGATCAATGGGACTGGTTCATGCGGTTTTGCGATGACCTGAAAGAAAGGTCACCGGAGTTGATTCTGATCGCCGGTGATCTTTTTGATTATCATGCGGATAAAAATGCCGCAAAAGAGCTTTTCGATGCCGTGATGAGCCGTATTATAACCGAGATCGGCTGTCCGATCGCTGTCGTACCGGGCAATCATGATGATATTGCATGGCTTGGAGAATGCTTTGCACCGTATGAAGACCGGGTCACCGTCTTTGATGCGGTGGATGCAAAACCTGCCGTTTATACCGTGGACGGATATCCGGTGATGCTGCATCCGATCCCGTTCTGGTCGGGGAAAGCACTTGCAGCTTTCGGTGCCGCTACGGTGCAGCAGGCGATGCAGATGCGCCTTGCGCAGATCAGGCAGAATATGCCGCAAGGTTATCGCCATATCGCTGCGGCACATGCACTCGTACTGCCAAAAGGCGCACCGATGGTAGAACGTATCTTAAAAGCCAATAAAGACAGCGGCAATGACCTCATCGATTCCGCATGGTTTGCGGACTTTGATTATACCGCACTCGGTCATATCCATGCCAATATGGCGGTCGAGGCAGATACAATGCCGCAAAACAGCTGCTGCTATGCCGGAACGCCCTTTGTGTATGAACGCAAAGAGATCGGACAGCAGAAAGGATACTTTGCCGTGACCTTTCACAAAGACGGCGTGGATGCCGTTTCCTGCAGTCTGCCGCCGGTGCATCCGGTCAAGCTGCTGGTCAGTAACTTTGCCGAGATCGAAAAGTCGCCGCCGGAATGGGCAAAGGATGCTTATGTCTTTTTGCAGCTTGAGGACACCGTTCCCGTCGCAGACGGTATGCGGCGTATGAAAACGCTCTTCCCGCATCTGGTGCAGATGCGATATGAAAAAGAGCCCGAGCCGTGCGGCTATGACCTTAACACTTCCATGGGCGAACGGTTTGTGCAGTTTCTGCGAAAGGTTGGGGCAGAGCTGACACCGCAGGAGATTACCGAACTTAAAAAAGTATAACACCGATCCTTTCGGCAGATAAACCGAAACAAAAAAGGGATCGGAAAAATATAAAGGGGAAAAAGATATGATCTATTTAGCAGCGACCGACCTTGACGGTACTCTGTTTCGCTATCATTCGGTACCGCCGGATGATTTTTGGGATGTGGTAGAGGCAATGAACCGAAAGGGCTGTACGCTTGCGATCGCAAGCGGACGCTCTTACGGCCCGCTTGCCGACCTTTTCGGCGAGAATGCCGATAAACTCAGCTACATCTGCGATAACGGCGCCTGCGTGGTGCATAACGGTAAGATCATCCATGAAAGCATCTTCGAGCGGGAACTGGTGGATGCACTCTCGGATGCCCTGCTTGCCATCAATAAAAACCGTGTGGGGCAAGACCGTATGGAGATCATTCTCTGCGGCAAAAACGGTACCTACTCGCTTGACCGCGGGGATAACGCCACCGAGGGTCTGGCGCGTTATTACGATACCCGCACCGATACCGAAAAGCTCACCGCAGTGGAGGATGTCATCTATAAATTCGCCGTATTCGATCCGCTGGATCCGACCACCGGTACCGTTGCCGCATTGCAGGCACAGTTTGACTGCTTTACCTATCAGGTCAGCGGTAAGCATTCGCTGGATATCATGAAAAAGGGTACCGATAAAGGTGTTGGACTGCAGATGCTTGCCAAGATCAAAGGTGTTGCCAAAGAGGAGATCGCGGTATTCGGCGATTATTTCAATGACCTTGCACTGTTTGATGCCGCAGGTATGAGTTTCTGCATGGAAAACGGACACCCAGATGTCAAAATGAAAGCGGATTATATCGCACCGTCCTGCAAGGATGACGGCGTTACCGAACTGTTAAAACGCCTGTGTGAACTGATCCCGAAATCCGACGGCAGAGTGACCCATCCGGCAGACCGCCTGATGCAGGTGCATCGTAATAAAGCGGGAGGCGAGGGGCATGTGGATATCGAACCGCTTTTGAACGATGCCCAGAAAAACGGCACCACCAAACTCTTTGCCCGTGTATCCATCCCGCGCGGCAGCAGCCTTGGCTATCATGAACATCACGGCGAGACCGAAAGCTACTATATCCTGTCCGGTGTGGGCGAGTATAACGATAACGGAAAGACCGTAAAAGTTAAGGCGGGAGATGTCACCCATACCCCGGACGGCTGCGGACACGGAATCGTCAATATCGGTGATACCGACTTGATTTTTATTGCGTTCATTCAGAAATCCTAACCAAAAATTAGCCAAACTTTACCAATCAAAGCTTGATCTGATTTCGGAGTTTGAAATCTGTTCATTATTTCTCCGATTTTTTTTGCAAAATTGAATATTCATACGAATATTTTGTAATTTCATTGACAAAGGACCCAAACTTTGCTACAATGAAAACGATTTCGGGGGATCTTCCCGAAGTATGCAATTTTTTAGGAAAAGAGATGAATGAAATGCTGGCAGCACAAATTTCCATCTGCCTGATCTTTATCGGTATGTTCGCGCTGATCGTTACCGAAAAGATCGAACGTCACTACACAACTTTAGGATGCGGCCTGATCACCTTGATCTTGGTGTTCGGCGTATTCATGAGAAGCCCGGAAGCGATCTGGCATACCTTAAACTTCTCCTCGATCGTATCTCCGGAGTTCTGGATCACCCACGGTGAGGGCGCCGGTCACGGCGGTATCAACTGGGAGACCATCCTCTTCATCGCAGGTATGATGATCATGGTCGAGGGTATGGCAAGAGTCGGCTTTTTCCGCTGGCTTTGTATGTGCCTTGCAAAGATGGTCCGTTATAAAACCTACGCGATCTTCATCACCTTCATGCTGATGAGCTTCGTGCTGGCAATGTTTATCGACAGTATCACCGTTATCCTGTTCTTGGCTGCGGTAACCGTCGAGCTTTCCAAACTTTTGAAATTCAACCCGACCGAAATGGTTCTGGCTGAGATCTTCTGCGCAAACTTAGGCGGCAGCGCTACCATGTGCGGTGACCCGCCGAATATCATCATCGGTACTTCTTTAGGTTACTCTTTCTTTGATTTTGTACTGAACACCGGTCTGATTGCAGTTGTTTCGCTGGTTGCTATCGTGGCTTTCTATTGCATCACCTGTAAAAAAGAGTATGCCGTTACCGATCCGAGTGTAGATTTAAGCAAAATGCCGTCCCCGAAATCCGCAATCAAGGATAAGAAGGGCTTTGTTATCAGCACCGTTATCTTCTTAGTTGCGGTAGTTATGCTGGTAACGCATTCCATGACCGGTTTAACCGTTGCATTTATCGGCGCATTTATCGCAATTGTTACCTTGCTGACCTCCATCAAACATATTCCGGAACTGATGAAAAAAGTTGACTACAAGACCTTGCTGTTCTTTGTCGGTCTGTTCATCGTTGTCGGCGGTCTGGAGGAGACCGGTATCCTGGAGCTGATCGCTGAGTTCATTGCAGTGATCTCCGGCGGTAATCTCTACTTAATGGTTGCGATCATCATCTGGGTATCCGCGATCGCATCCGCATTCGTTGATAATATCCCGTTTGCTGCGACCATGATCCCGGTCATCCAGTCTCTGGCAGCTACCATCGGTATTCCGATGGAAACTCTGTCCTGGGCACTGGCAATGGGTACCGACGTCGGTGGTTCCGCTACCCCGATCGGTGCATCCGCAAACGTTGTAGGTACTTCCGTTATCGCAAAAGCAGGTCATCCGGTCGGCTGGGGTCAGTACTGCAAGAAGTCTGTACCGGCTACCGTGATCGTACTTGTCATCAGTACCGTTATCATTTTCGTACGTTATCTGTAATCACAGGAGGAAGGACATCATGGAAAAACAGATCATCATTTCCATCGGCCGTGAATACGGCAGCGCCGGCCATGCAATCGGCGAACTTCTGGCATTGATCTTCGGCATCCCGTTTTATGACAGAAATCTTCTGGATGAGATTGCTGAGAAAAAACAGGGCAACAGTGCTGCTCTGCGCAAATATGATGAGGCTCCGAAAAAAACTTTCTTCTCCCGTACCGTTCGCGGCTATTCTAACTCTCCGGAAGATGTCATCGCAAATATGCAGTTTGACTACTTGAGAGAGAAAGCGGATTCCGGTGAATCCTTCGTTATCGTCGGCCGCTGTGCGGAACACGTACTCAAAGGTCATCCGGCTCTCATTTCCTTCTTCGTTCTCGGTGATACCGATGAGAAGGCAGAGCGTATCATGAAGATCCGTAACTGCAGCAAGGAAGAGGCACTCAACCATATGGCACGTCACGATAAAAAACGTAAAAACTACCATAACTACTACTGCGACGGTAAATGGGGCGACAGCCGTTACTACGACCTGTCCATCAACTCCAGCAGATTCGGCTGGGAAAAAACCGCTGCAATGATGGAGTATTATATTCGTGAGCGCAGAAACTGGATGGGCGATATCATTCAGTACAAATAAGCAAATACCAAAAGCTTCCGGTCATCTTTGGCCGGAAGCTTTTTTATGCTTTGTTCACTTCACTGAGTAATCGCCTGCGCATGGAAGGCGATGCATTTTCGTAGTCCTCGATGCGATCGGCATGCCAGCCGACAAAATCCGGATCGTGCTGCCGCGGCATACTGCCTGTCAGTAAACTCTCCCTGACATGATATGCGATCGCAAGCGCCATCACAAGGTCGTCGTGCGCACCCGATTCCGCTTCGGCACGACCCGATGCGGTGCGGATAAACGAGAGCATCTCCTCCAAAGTTCCTTTGTGTGAGATCAGGTTTATCCCGTCACGCATGATGCGGATCAGGTTGCCGATGATCTGCGGTCGGGTCAGCGCATTGGTGACAAACCCCAGTTTGTCGGTCGGTCTGCCGCTTGCCGAATCACCGCTTTCCCTTAAATATTGGCGGGTGTAGCCCAAACGCAGTAACTCCTTGGCGGGATAGGTCGAGTAGTTGACCTCGATGGCGATCATGGCATCGTTGTAGTACCGCCCGAGTGCATATAGCTGCCTTGCATATTCGTCCTCCTCCA
>JBGUUN010000073.1:0-6952 GCA_045133555.1 Oscillospiraceae bacterium | reverse complement strand
GCAAAGGTCTGCAGCGGCAGCATGGCAACGGTCAGCAGCAATGCGATCACGGTTGTCAATAATCGTTTTTGTCTCATAAATTCTCCTGATCAAATTGAAGTTGCGGATCGCAAAGCAGGATCCTGCGCACCGTATCGAGTGCTTTCATCACGGTCAGCGTGCGGATGAGTTCACGGTCGACCGCTCTGCCGCGGTGCAGCGAAAGGCGCATGGTAATATGCTTTTCGCCGGCAATGACGCAAAGGAACACAGTGCCGACCGGACATTCCGCAGTACCGCCGCCCGGACCGGCAAAACCGGTCACAGCGACTGCGATATCCGCACCGGACATACGCTTGACGCCTTTTGCCATCTGATATGCGACCGGCGCACTTACAGCACCGTATCGCTCAAGATCCTCTTCCGATACACCAAGCAGCTCATGCTTGATGCGATTGGAATAAGATACCACACCGCATTCATACACCGCAGATGCACCCGGTACCGAGGTGATCGTCTTACCGATCAAACCGCCGGTGAGGCTCTCTGCCGTTGCGATGGTCATACCCTTTTCGATCAGCATCGGAACGACCACCTGCTCGAGATGCTCCACATCCCGTCCGTAGCAGCAAAAGCCGGTCCTTTTATATATTTCGGAAACCGTCTGCTCAATTTTGGTATCATCCGGATTTCTTTTATCCACCGCACCGGTGATACGCACCTGTACCTGTCCGTCCTTGGCATAAAGTGCGACCGTCGGGTCGGTACTCTCCACCAAGTCGGCAAGCATCGGCTCGAGTGCGGACTCACCGATACCGTATACCATCAGATTGACCGAGCGGAATTCCACACCGCTCTCGCCTGCCAAATACGGCAGCGCCTGCTCTTTGAACATCGGGATCAATTCACGCGGCGGACCCGGCAGCAGAATTGCGGTCTTACCGTCTTTTGTCACCGCAAAACCCGGAGCGGTTCCGTGTTCATTATAAAATACCGTTGCACCGATCGGGAAATAACACTGCTTTTTGTTATTTTCCGTTGGGACACGGCCCAGTTTATCAAAAAAGTGTTTGATCTCATTCCATGCCTTTTCATCGAATTGCATCTCAAGCCCCAGCACTTTGCAGACCACCTCTGCGGTGATATCATCGGTGGTAGGGCCGAGTCCGCCCGAAAAGATCACCAGATCGCTGCGGGAAAAAGCAAGCGCTGTCGTTTCTTCCAGACGTGCTTTGTTATCGCCCACCGCGGTGTGATAATACACCGGAATGCCGACAGCAGCCAGCTCTGCGGACAAAAAACGTGCATGCGTATTTAAGATATTGCCGAGCAGGATCTCGGTCCCTACGGCGACGAGTTCACATTTCATAAGCGTTCCATCCGATCTGCATAAATTCACAATTTTATTGTATCGCAAAAAATATACAATGTCAACCCCTCTTTCTATCTGCAACAGACTTGACAAAGAATTTGCGATACGATACAATTAAATTATCGTGAACTACAGAGCGAAAAATCCTGTTATATGGAGGAAATCAATATGAAAGCAACCTGTCGTTGTCTGTTCATTGCCGACCAGCAGCCGATCTATCTTCAGATCATGCAGGCAATGTTACGAAGCAGAAACTGCGATATCACCGTAGCGGACTGGAACACCGCAATCGGACAAAATCTTCTTTGTGCTGAAAAATTCGAACTGATCATCATCTTCGGTGCCGTAACCGCACCGGTCAGAGCCGCTGAAATGTGTGACAACTATCTGACCTCCGGCGGTAAGCTCATCACCTTGGGCGGTCCGGCATTTTCGGAGGAGACCTATACCTTCACCCCGCTTGGGGGTTCAAGACACAGCAGCCGCAATAAACAGCAGCTGCTGCAGGCATTGGATCACGGTATGTTCAACCTGACCCCGGTTTTAAGCTTTGATGATCCGGAGATTCTGTCCCGTTTTAAGAAGGATACCACCAATCCGGACAGCAAAGATTACGACGGCAATGCGACCTTATCCATCTGTGAGGGACCGCAATCGGGCAAGAAATGCTTCAAATGGTACAGCCCGGATTTCTATATCAACGAAAACTTCGAGATCCCGATGACCATGCCGCAGCATTGCGATGCCATCACCTTCTATGCCAAGGCAAAAGAATCCACCCGTACCGTCACCGTAACACTGGTTCAAAACGACGGTATGATGTTCAAGACTACCTTCCTGCCGCTTGTCAACTGGAACCGTCATCTTCTGACGAAAAAGGATTTCCGCTTTGCGGGCGGCCCGGCCGGTATGCCGCGTCCGACCTCCATGCCGCAGCTTGATTTTTCTAAAGTAGCCGCCATCCGTTTCGGACATGCGGTATCCCATGCATACTCCTCTGCCGGCGAGCAGGCATTTTATATCGGTGAGGTCAGTGCGGCACATATCCCGTTTGCCGACCGTCCGAATACCGTCATTCCGGGTATGTATCCGGAATATCAGTACTATCCGATCACCAACGCCCAAAAGCTTGTCACCGCAGACGGACAGAACATCATTTCCGGCGATGACAGATATATTCTGTCCAAAGATCTCGCCTCTATCTCTTTCCGCTCGATGAGTTCGGGTCTGGATAAAAAACGCCGCTACCGCTTTGTACCGCTGATCGAAGCATTTGATGCCAAAAATCTGCACTGCGGCTATGCGGCACATATGATCCAGTTCATCAACAACAATGCCGGTGATGAGCCGCAGCGTTTCGGTATGCAGTATGACCGCTTTGACGGTGCAATGCTTGCGGTATTCACCCCGACCGAAAATGTATTCTACTGTCAGGGCGGCTGCAAAGCCGTATGCGATACCGCACTGTATATGCTGCGTCCGGTACGTCTGCTTGAAGCAGGCAGCCGCGAATATGCTTATTTTGCCGATCAGACGGTCGGCAGAGCCGGTGCGATGATTGTGATTGAAAACAGCACCGATCCGGCACTTCTCAAAAACATCTCAGTACAGGTCAAGGGCTGCGGCATCGAACACACCGTATCCGTTGACAGCTTACCGGAGGTTGCATACAACGAAAAAGGCGGCTTCTCGATCCGCCGTCTGGAAATCGAATTTACTCCGCAGGAGGGTGTGATCACCACCACCTTATACGAAAACCGTACCGCATACGACCGCATCGACTGTGAGGTGCAGATCTACAGCGAAAAGGCTCAGACCGAACGCAGATATGCCAAAATCGCAAAAGACGGCAGCTGCGAAATCGAGATCGACGGTCATGTCACCCGCTTCTTCGGTGTCAACTATATGCCATCGGGCTGTATTGCAAACGAAGACCACGCATACCACGAATTCTATTTTGCACGTGCGGCATACGATCCGAAGATCATCCGTACCGATTTAGAGCGCATCGCCGATATCGGTATGAATGCCGTATCCGTCTTTATCTATCACAAAGACTGTATTGACAACCAGAACTTCATCCACTTTGTAAAACTCTGCAGCGAGCTTGGTATCTATATCGACCTCGGTTTACGTCCGCGTGCTACCCCGTTCAACTACGAGGAGCAGGAGGTCAAGGAGATGATCGGCAATCTGCGTCTGGCAGACTGTGATCGCATCGTTGCCTACGACATCAGCTGGGAGCGATACAACGGCACCTATGAGCCGTGCTACGGCAACTTCTTCGGACGCAAGTCCTATGATGCGGCATGGAGAGAGTACCTGACGCTGCAGTACGGCAGCATCGAAGCGGCAGAGCAAGCCATCGGCTATCCGCTGCCGCGTAACGAGCAAGGCGAGGTCATCGGTGTATCCGACGATCAGCTGCGCAAAGACGGCGATCATCGCGTTTTGGTTGCAGTATTCCGCAAATTCGTCGATGCTCATGTTCGCCGCGCACATTACAAAGCGGCTCAGAACATCAAAAAATACGATCCGTACCACATCCTGACCGCACGCACCGGCGATGCGTCCACCATTCCGCTGGTCGATCCGGGCATCTACGGCTATGACTACCGCTGTCTGGCTCCGGGCATCGACTTCTTCTCGCCGGAAAGCTATGCGCTGTCCGAGACCAAAGAGATCCTGCGCCAGATCATCTTCACCAACGAATACAGCCGTGCATTCATGCCGAATGCGGTGGTACAGTGGAAAGAATTCGGCAAATCCATCTGGTGCGGCTCCAACTTTACCGACAACACCATCGGCAAAGAGATCCAGGCAAATTTCTACCGCAAGTTCTTTGATATGCTCTTAACCGCACACACCGGCGGCATCTATGCATGGTGGTGGGCAGGCGGCTACCGCATCGGTGAGAACAGTGACTTCGGCATCATCGATCCGGACGGTTCCGACCGTGCGGTCACCAAGGTCATGCGCGAATACGCACCGAAATTCTTGGAAGCACCGCTGCTGCGCGGCATCGATCACTATGTCTACGCAGACCGCAGCGAGAATGCGACCGGCTTTGAAGGCTACTACCGCAGCATCGAGAAGGAATTCTTCGGCGGATGGAAAAACGGACTGCGTGTATCCATCAAGAATGCGGGCTTTGAAAGATCCACCTTAAACTTTGACCGCAGTTTACCGGATTATGTCGACGGCATGCCGGAATCCTTCTTTATGGATACCGTTTTGACCGACGACGCGGTTACGGTCAAGGCATACAACCCGTCGCAATGTGTTTGGGAGCACAATGTCAGCTTACAGCTTTGGGATGAAAACCGCTGCTGTATCGCAGAAAGTCCGATCACCAAAACGGTTGCTTTGATCGGGGAAACGGTATTCACCGCAGACAAAGCCGACTTTGAGCGTGCGGCATACATGACCCTTGCCGCAGACGGAATCCCGTTTGGTGAGATCATCCGTACCAAATAAAAGAATAACTGCCGGGTGTATCACCGACACCCGGCAGTTTTACATATCAAAAGGGAAAATTATATGAAACTTTTCAAAACACAGACCGACTTTTCCAAAGGAAGTATCCCCCGTCTGATCCTCTCCCTCGCTATCCCGAACACCATTGCGCAGGTCGTCAACCTGCTTTACAACATCGTGGACCGCATTTTCATCGGCCGTATCCCGGAAAATGCGACCCTTGCGCTGACCGGTCTGGGCATCTGCTTCCCGGTCATCAGTATGATCTCCGCCTTTACCGCATTGGTATCCAACGGCGGCGCACCGTTATTTGCCATTGAACGCGGACGAAAGAATGAAAAAGAAGCCGAGCTGCTCTTAGGCAACTGCATGAGCATGCTGCTGTTTTTCGGCGTTCTGCTGACGGTTTTTATCATGATCTTCCAGCGGCCGCTGCTTTTGATGCTCGGTGCGAGCGAGATCAGTCTGCCGTATGCGATGGACTATCTGACCATCTATCTGCTCGGAAGCATCTTTGTGATGATCTCGCTGGGTCTCAACAGCTTCATCAATGCACAGGGCTTTGCAAAGATCGCAATGCTGCGCACCGTTATCGGTGCGGTATCAAATCTGATCCTCGATCCGATCTTTATCTTCGGGTTTCATATGGGGGTCAAGGGTGCGGCACTTGCTACCATTCTCTCGCAGTTTTTATCTGCCGGATGGACGCTTCTTTTCCTCTGCGGCAAAAAGACCGAGATCCGCTTAAAGCTGTCTGCAATGCGGCAGGTCGAATTTTCCAGAATATGGCGCATCTGCAAATTAGGCGTTTCCGGTTTTATCATGGCGGTCACCAACTCGGTCACCCAGAGTGCCTACAATGCCTGCTTACTGCAGTACGGCGGTGACATCTACGTCACGGTCATGACGGTCATCAACTCGGTACGTGAGCTGATCGGTATGCCGACCGGCGGCATCGGACAGTCGGCCCAGCCGGTCATCAGCTACAACTACGGTGCCAAAAAGTACGACCGTGTCTGCAAAGCGATCCGCTTTATGGCATGGATCTTAGTGGTATATACCCTGCTTGCATGGCTTTGGGTATTCTTAACGCCGGAGTTTTTCATCCGCATTTTCAACTCGGACCCGCAGTTACTTGCAGTCGGTGTCCGCGGCTTGCATATCTATTTCTTCGGATTCTGTTTTATGGCGCTGCAGTCGGTGGGACAATCGGTGTTCACCGCTTTGGGCAAATCGAAATTCGCGGTATTCTTCTCGATCTTCCGCAAGATCATCATTGTTTTACCGTTGATTTATATTCTGCCGGGCTGGTTTGGGCTTGGTACCGACGGTGTCTTTTTATCCGAGCCGATCTCGAATGTCATCGGCGGCGGTGCCTGCACGGTCACCATGCTGTTTACCGTCTACCGGAAACTGCGCAAACTTCCAAACGACGTGGAAGCGGATGTATAAAATGAAACAGCAGAGAGCTTATCACTCTCTGCTGTTTTTTATATAGCATCTTTACCAAATATGATCAATAGACATTCACATCCGGCTTCAAGCATCACTTCTGCTTCTTCTGCATTTTGTGTTACACCATAAACGTTCTGGTAAGATAATCCCGCTTCCGGATTATTGCTGATAGTAACAGAATTAATTATCGGTAAATCTGATTCTTCCTTAAATAAAAATTCTATTTCAATTTTTCCATACTCCGGGAAAATTGTACTTACACCTGTAAAGATAAGATAATTATTGTTACTCATATACGATTTGGTATCCCACTGCATCTGACTGAAGTTTGTTTCATTAAGTATTTGTTCAATCGTATAATCATAATAATATGCTTTGCAAGTACTAATATCTGAAAAAATTTTATAGTATGGAAATTGTACTTCCTTAAATAAAAATAATTTTCTATCCAATACGTATCGTATCATTTCATCTTTAGTAAGTAAATCTTTCTTTATCACATCATTCATTTCTGCATAGATTAAATCCTTTAAGGTTACATATGGCATATACTCATATAAATCACCGTAATGATACCAATGGCGTTTATTATATTTTGTATAGTCCTCAACCGCATAATTTTTTTCTAAATACATGAACCATTGGTACATTACATTAATCATGCCAACA
>JBGUUN010000072.1:0-2675 GCA_045133555.1 Oscillospiraceae bacterium | reverse complement strand
CCGCGTTCGCGCCGTACAATGTCGATGGGAAAACCGCTCTCATCCAGCACAAATTTCGGCTCTGCGGTTTCCAGCTCAAGTGCTCCTTTTGCGCGATTCTTTTCATACAGAATCTCATAAAGACGTACCATCTCCGGGTAAACATCGGGAAACAGCATCGCATATTTATCGTAATATACAGAGGATTCGCCATGCTCCAAAATGTCATTGAGCTCCGCGTAAACGCCGCGCACCTTTGAGCGGATGACCGTTTCGCGGCAGTCACAGGAGAGGATATTGCCGGATTTATCAAGGGAGATGAGTGCCGACAGCGCATAGCGGTCTTCCCCGCCGTTCAGTGAGCAGATGCCGTTGGACAGAGCTTTTGGCAGCATCGGAATGACCTGATCGACAAAATAGACGCTGGTACCGCGCTGATAGGCTTCCACATCAATGACGTTGTTCTGTCTGACATACTCTCCGACATCGGCAATGTGCACACCAAGCAGCCAGCCATCGTCGGTTTTTTCAAGTGAAATCGCATCGTCAAGATCTTTGGCATCTGCTGAATCGATCGTAAAAATGATTTTGTCCCGCAGATCCAGCCGTCTCTCAAGTGACAATTCCCGCGATGCCTGCTTGTCCGCCGCAGCGAGAACCTCAGGTGAAAAATCACGGCGGATGCCGTTTTCGCGCAGAACCGCTTCATAATTGGCTTCCTTGGATTCCGTATCACCGAACACATGCGTAATCTTGCCCTGTGCGACCGGGTAGTCGGGCTTGGGATATTTGACAATCTCCACCTCAACCTTATCGCCGGGACGTGCATCGCCGAGATCCATCGGACGGATCTGAATTTCCGAGGTAATGCGGTCGTTGTCAGGCTCTACAAAATAGCGCGGAGATCCTTTTTTATATCGCGGCAGTTCCTTGTAAAGTGTTCCCGTCACATGGGTCAGCGCGCGTGTGATGATACGGATGACAGATGCTTCCGTACGTTTCGTCGTACGGTCATTGCCGGAAGGTCCCTGTTTGCCGCGCGGACCTTTTGTCTTGATCGGCTGCGTGTGTCTTCCTTTTCCGCCCTTCTGCGGCTCTGTAATACGCACCATGACCGTATCGCCCATCATAGCGCCGCCCGTTTTGTCGCCGCCGATGAACAAATCCTCCGGATACATGTATTCATACCGCGCATCCGGCGTCACAAAGCCGAATCCTTTTGCATTGGCACGGAAGGTACCCGTGACATAGCCGAGCTGTGCTCCGCAGACAAGGTTTCCGCGTCCGCTCCGTCCCAGCTCCTTCTGATTGATCATATCCTCGACGGTCCCGTAAAATTCCGTTTCAAAATCGTCGATTTCCTCTGCTTTATCGCCCAAAGCATCCCGTACAGCTTCACAAAGCTCCTCGGGCATGCAGGCATTATAGCTTTTTGCGGCGGTCAGATCGGTAATCGTTTCTCTGATAATTTCGTTTGCTTTCAATCTGCGGCTCCTTATTGTTGTTACTGATTGATAGGATTCCCCGAAATGGATGAAGAAAACCGCTTCGGATGATCCAAAGCGGTTTGATTTGTTTTATTCTGCAGCCTCGGTTTCAGCTTCCGTAACAGCTGCGGTATCTGCCGCGGTATCAGCCGTGGTATCAGCAGTATCGGAAACGGTAGGTGTATTGAGTGCATCCTCAAAGCTCTTGTATTCTTCTACTGCGGTATCCTGCATGATATAGACAACAACGACAATGATAACGAAGATAATCGCAACAACCGTCGTGATCTTGGAGAGCATCTTATCGATGGTGGAACCCTTGGTCTTGCCGAAGAAGGTTTCTGCACCGCCGGCAATCGCACCGGAAATGTTCTTTGCCTTACCGTGCTGCATGAGAACGGAAACGATCAGGAAAAGTGCAAATACAAGTAAAATAACACCGAGAACTGTTAACATGAATATTCCTCCAAAATGTTCGTAAATACGTAGTAATTTTTCGCGGCAAATTGACGGTATACATACCATGCCGCATATGATATCTTATTATATCATGTTTTCAAAAAAATTGCAATAGTTAAACCGAAATTTTTTCAGAAATTTTCAATATTTTGGAAATCAGAATTCCACATCGCCTTCATACAGGCTGTCATCGACCTCAGCAAGCGAGAAAATCGTCTTCGGTGCGGGATCGCGCTTGATCCACATACCGTCGGTGAAGTCGGGAATGGACTTCGGTGCGGAACCCTCTGCAATCGACTCCTCGGAGAGAATACCGACTGCCATCAGCGTTGCGGAGTCATAGACATCAATCGGCGTCTGCGTCTTGTTGCGGACTGCATCAAGGAACGCGCGCATAACCAGCCAGTCCATACCACCGTGACCGCCGGTGTATTCGGTTGCCTTTGTCTTTTTCCACAGCGGATGTTCAAATTCTTCCCAGTACTCAGACATCGGCTGCCAGCTCTCACCCTGCGATCTGCCTTCAATATGAAGCGCACGCAGATCTTCCATCCAAAGACCCTTGGTACCCTGTACTCTGCCGCCTCGGGAATAAGGACGCGGAGAGGAGGTATCATGCGTCAGAACGATGGTTTCACCGTTTGCACAGCGAATGGTCGTTGTGATGATATCACCGAGCTTGAAATCGGCATTGGACATCGGATGCTCATCGCCGTACTTATCCTTGAGATACTTGTTCAAGCCGCGGGA
>JBGUUN010000071.1:0-6787 GCA_045133555.1 Oscillospiraceae bacterium | reverse complement strand
ATCAATATGCACCGTATTTTTTTACTGTTTCGATTACCTGACGGTAGGTATCTAAGCTGACCGAGTTCGGAATGGAGTGGTCGGAGGAGAAAATATAACCGCCGTTTTCTTTTACGACCGGTAACAATTCCTCTACTATCGGCAGTACGATCTCCGGACGATCCAATTTGGAAGCATCCACACCACCGTGCAGTACCAGACGGTCACCAAACTCTTTTTTAAGCTTATAGATATCCATGCCTGCCTTGATCTCAATCGGGTTGAGCGCGTCGATACCGGTCTCCAGAATTGCCGGAATCAACGGCATGATATTACCGCAGGAATGGAGATGTGTGCGGATACCACGGCTGTGTGCCCAATCTACCGCACGTTTCTGCACCGGCTGCAGCAATTCTCTGTAAACGGTTTCGGAGAAGAACGGGGTACCCTTGTATCCCATATCATCCGGCCAACCGATAGAGTCAAAACGGTAACCTGCATCCAGTACCATCTCTGCGTGCGCAATGCACTGATCCAGATAGGTGTTAAACATATCCTTGACCCATTCCGGCTCCTCGAGCAATGCGATCAGGATCGTTTCGGTACCGCTCATCCAGGAGTGGGTAACATCGAAACCAAACCAGAAGCTGCCTTCGATCCATCTGCCGTCAGCTACCCACAGCGGATAGTTCTTTTTCAAATGATCCCAGTTGATACGGCTCGGATCCGGAGTCATGCGTTTTTTGGCTTCTTCCCATGCTTCCGGTGTCTGCACTTTATAATCCAAAAATTCCGGGGTGGAATCTTCTTCTTTGAAGTTCTTTAAGGTAACACCCCAAGAGGTTGTAGAGATCACATAGCGATCGGTTTCTTCAATGATTTTAGACGGGAACATCGGAGAAATCTCAAATCCGATACCTTCCTGCTTGTCTACGCCGAAGTAATCACGCCAGTCCATGTCTGCCGGCATACCCTCTCTTTTCCAACGGGATAAGGTACCTCCCCAAGGAGAATCGATGATCGGAACACGGTCAGCTTCCTTATGTTCATACATTCTTGTCATGCGTTCTTTGGTCGTCATCATAATAAATTCCCTCTCTTTCAAGACGGTAGTCTCTATTCGTATTATAGCATATCGAATTTGGCTGCGTCAACTTGATATCAAAAAAAGCAAGATATTATAATTAAAAACAGGGACATCAAACGATGTCCCTGTAAAGCACTTATTCTTCTTTTCCCTGTGCGACAAACTTCCTCCAATGCGGAATCGAAAAGCCGCAGCAAAGGATACCGAGCAATGCAATAACCGCCCACATACCAACCGTGAACCCCCATCCCAGACGTTCGGACAATGCCGCAAATCCGTATGCAGAGGATGCACTTCCGATATAGGTAAAGGTATTGAGTACACCCGATATGGTGGATACCCTGCCGAAACGGTTGAAATGTGCCGGCAAACGGGAGATGAGCAGCATATTGATGCCGTGCATACAACCAGTGATCAGCATCATGGTCACTACCGAGATCGCAGCACCGTATTTGCCGAAGAAGGTCAGTACCAATCCGCTGACAAATGCCACCGAGAATAAAATAGTGGATGCCGTCAGATCATCCTTCACTTTCGCCTGCAGCGAGGATGCGATCGAGATACTTGCAATACTGAAGATCGGCAGAACAACGGTGGTTAAGATCGAAGCGCCGGTACCCAGATCATAGTTTTCGGTGATATAGGTCGGCATCCAGGTGGTAATACCGTCACGCAATGATCCCTGCAGAACGATTGCTGCCATGATCGGGATCAGACCGGATATCATAATGATCTTGCCGATCGAGGCAGATCCGGATGCATCCGACCGAGTCTTGACGACATTGAGCTTGTCCTCTCTCTCGCACTTTCCCTCCAGCATCAGCCATAAGAACGCGATCAATGTACCGAATACCGCCGGCACAAAGAAGGATGCTCTCCAACCGGACAGTGTGATACAACCCGGTACCATTAAGTATACCGCGATCGAACCGAAAGAAGCTGCGATCGATACCCAAAGGCTTGCCTTTCGGTAATCTTCACCGCTTAAATTCTCCGCCATGACGCGGACAAGCGGCGGCCACAGCATTGCCTGTGCCACACCGTTGATGCACCAAAGCACCGTCATACCGGTGATATCCGATAAAAATCCCATTCCGAGATTACAGAGAGATGTAGCAAGCATACCGCCGAAGATCACATATCGCGGATGCATTTTATCGCCCATCCATCCGGATAACAGCTGTCCCAGACCGTAGGTAATAAACATACCTGTCAGTGCTACACTCGCAAGCTCCTTTTCGATCGAAAGTGCCTGTACGATCTCCACCAATGCCGCCGCATAGTTATGACGGGTCAGATAACTGGTAAAATACAAAACGCAGCTCAATACGATCAAAAGCATCACACGCTTTTTCTCATTTCGAATCATAACAGGCTCTTACCCTCCCACGCACGGTTTGCCGGAATACCAAGCAATGCGGTAACCGTCGGTGCGAGGTCCATGATGCTGACATCCGAAAGTTCTTTTCCGCCTTCAAACTCCGGACCGTATAAGAATACCGGAATGGTCATATCCTCCGGCATCTCCGTACCGTGGCTGCGCTCATGACCACCATGGTCAGCAGTGATGATCACACTGTATTCTTCCGGCAGGATCGATAATACTTTTTCGATCGCATCCCATGCAGTATAAACCGCCTTTAAGTATTCTTCGGTCATCCAACCTTTGCGGTGTCCTTCCTCATCCGGAACACCGATGTAAAAGAACATAAAGTCCGGTTTCTCCTCCGGAATATATTCGCATACGGTTTTTAAGGTCTTGCGCAGCGTCTTGTATAAGCCTTCCTCATTGTCCGCACCGACATATAAACTGAAATTCAGGTTTCCCGGACGGGAAAGGTCACGAAGCTGCTCCCAGTCAAAAACGGTCGCAGTCTTGCCCTCATATTTTTTGACCTGTTCAAACAGACCGCCAATCGGTCTGACCTGCGGTGCATAATCGTTGGTGGTAGTATTATGTCTGATCGGATCAACACTGTGGAATAACGACATATGACACGGCAGTGTCACGCTCGGCATGACCGTAGTCGCATTTAAGGTATAGCTGCTTTGCTGTTTCATCTTTTCAATCAACGGATGGCCGCATGCTTCAAGACTGTCCGGACGCATACCGTCTGCCAAAATCAGTAATACTTTCTTATTCATACCATAATCCTCTCCTGAAAGCGGTTATATTTATCCTCAGTATATCACTCTGCCTTGTTAAAGTCAAGGTAAACTTGTACTGACTGACAAAAAGGACGGATGCAGTACACCCGTCCTTCTTTCATTTAGGAACCTTTTGGTAATTCATTGGAGAACAGACTGCGATATGCATCCTCCTGTTCCTCATCCTCCGGCGGAATCGGCATCATACCGGTACATTCCTGCGCTGAAGCTACACTCGAGATTCCCGGATAAAAAAATTCATCCTCCCAATCCAAAGCATCGTTCTCCTGCGGCAGGGAATTCGGTGTGGTTTTGTAATATCGCTTTTGTTCCATATACACCCTCCTTTCTCCTTTTCATCATACCCAACTCGACTTGAATTTATGTCTGCGCACGAGCCTTGTGGAATATTTTCAAAAATATTGTAAAACAAGCGATATTATCGTAAATTTCATCGAATTTCAAAAAAGTGAAAAAATACGCTTGACAAACGTCTCTATATATGATAAAATATCAACTGTTGACGGCAGCATGAAGCCTCAAACACCAAAAAGAAATTTTCAAAAAGGTGTTGACAAACGCTTCAAAGTGTGGTACAATATAACCCGTCGAGCGCTAACGCTGGTGTAGCTCAGCCGGTAGAGCAGCTGATTTGTAATCAGCAGGTCGGGGGTTCGAGTCCGTCCACCAGCTCCATCAATCAACTAAATATGGGAAGTTTCCCGAGTGGCCAAAGGGGACAGACTGTAAATCTGCTGCTTACGCTTCGGTGGTTCGAATCCACCACTTCCCACCAAACGACCAAGAGAAATCTTGGTCGTTTTTATTTTTCCAACCGCATTCGCTTTTACGGTGGATTCGATAGGAGCAGTGTCAGAAAACAGTCCGGTGGACTGTTTTCCCTGCGACCGGGTTTTGCCGCAAACTTAATCCATTGCGAAAGGAAAAGAACCATGAACTGTAAGATGTGTGAAAAGCAATCTAATATTCATAATGATCCTTATTTTATACTGGAACTTGAAACCGGATATGCTATACTAGGATGGTTTCAACGATTCAAAGGTTACACCGTTTTCCAATGTAAAGAGCATGGGCCTGAACTGTTCGATTTAGAACCGAATTTCAGAACCAAACATCTTCAAGAAATGACACTTGTTGCACAAGCGGTTAATAATGTTTTCCATCCCGATAAAATAAATTATGAGTTGCTGGGCAACGGATGTCCGCATATCCATTGGCATATATACCCGAGGAAAAAAGGTGATACTCCTATTGTCAGTTCTGTGTATCAGTTACCAAACGATGTCTTATTTGATAAGACCACCTCTCCAACAGATGAAGAAAGGGAGCTTTTGAAAGAACAAATACGAGAAGAATTAAACCGATTATTGTCTTCCGCCCCAACACCCTAATCTTTTATCATATTATCCTCCCTGAGATTGGTCGTGTCTTTTCATTCATCAAAAAGATTATTTTCCGGAAATCCGTATTTATTTATGCGTAAAAGATTGATTTTTCTCCGAAGATGATTTATAATGTAGTGTAGGCACTTATCCCATACAATATGCCGATAAACCGGTCAAGCCGGTTTTATATACTCATAAGAAAGGAAAAACAGTTTTCTTTCGGAAAACTGTAAGGTAACAAACATGGCACAGCAAAAGAAAATGGTAGAAGCCATCACCGCTATGGACGAAGATTTCGCTAAGTGGTACACCGATGTCGTCAAGAAAGCAGAATTGATCGACTACTCCAGCGTAAAAGGTTGTATGATCTTCCGACCGTACGGTTATGCGATCTGGGAAAATATCCAGCGCATCTTAGACGGTAAATTCAAAGAAACCGGTCACGAAAACGTATATATGCCGATGCTGATCCCGGAAAGCCTGCTCTTAAAAGAGAAAGAGCACGTTGCAGGCTTTGCTCCGGAAGTTGCTTGGGTCACCCACGGCGGCAGCGAGAAGCTGACCGAGCGTCTGTGCATCCGTCCGACCTCCGAGACCTTATTCTGTGAGCATTACAGAGATGTCATCAAATCCTACCGTGACCTGCCGAAACTGTATAACCAGTGGTGCTCGGTTATGCGTTGGGAGAAAACCACCCGCCCGTTCTTAAGAAACACCGAGTTCTTATGGCAGGAAGGTCACACCATGCACGAGACCGCAGAAGATGCTATGGCAGAGACCCGCAGAATGCTGGATGTTTACGCATGGTTCTATAACGATATCCTGGCAATTCCGGCAGTTACCGGCCAGAAAACCGAAAAAGAAAAATTCGCAGGCGCAGTTGCGACCTTCACCATCGAGCCGATGATGCATAACGGTTTCGCTCTGCAGGGCGGTACCTCCCACTACTTCGGTGACGGCTTTGCAAAAGCATTCGATATTCAGTTCGCAGGCCGCGATAATAAACTCACCGCTCCGCATCAGACCTCTTGGGGCGTATCCACCCGTATGATCGGCGCTATCATCATGACCCACGGTGACGACAACGGCCTCATCCTGCCGCCGAAGATCGCTCCGACCCAGGTTATGATCGTTCCGATCGCACAGCACAAACCGGGTGTACTGGATAAAGCTTACGAACTGGCTGATATGCTCAAGAAGGATGTTCGCGTAAAAGTTGACGCATCCGATAAACAGCCGGGCTGGAAGTTCGCAGAATCCGAGATGAAGGGTATTCCGGTACGTTTAGAGATCGGTCCGAAAGACATCGAAGCAAATCAGTGTGTTCTGGTTCGCCGTGACAACAACGAAAAGATCGTTGTTTCCTTAGACAACCTGGCAGAAGAGATCAACAAAGCACTCGAAGCAGTTCATAACGGCTTATATGAGCGCGCACTCAAAAACTTAGAGAGCAAAACCTTTACCGCTACCACCCACGAGGAGTTCTTGGATATCGCAGAGAACAAACCGGGCTTTATCAAAGCAATGTGGTGCGGCGATGCTGCTTGCGAAGATCAGCTTAAAGACGAGACCGGCGGCGTCAAATCCCGCTGCATCCCGTTTGTTGAGGATCACGTTGCAGACACCTGTGTCTGCTGCGGCAAACCGGCGAAGCATATGCTTTACTGGGGCAGACAGTACTAAGATCCAAAAAGTAAAAGGACATTCGTAAAAACCGAATGTCCTTTTTATTTTATTTTGCTAAAATATCAAACAGATATCCCATCAGCGCATCACGATGGATGTAGGTCACCCTTCTGTAAAACGGTCTGCGCGGATCAAATCCGTAATGATGATCGTATTCCGGGATCGGCGTCGGCTCCAACACGGATGTCATAAAGCAGTCACCGTCATTGAGCAGCCACGCCACCGCGGTAACATCCCATATCACACGGCTCCACACCTTACCCGCCGCATAGGATTCCGCAGCCGCAATGGTGTGGTCACACAGATAATCACAAAGCGCATTTTTGCCGCGCAGCCAGTATTCCAACTCCGGTTTGGTGGAATAAAATGCCGATACCACGCCAAAGCACGGCAGCTGCACTACCGGCACACCGCTGCCGAATACCACTCTCGCTGCAGCAACATCCTGCATCATATTGAATTCCGCAGTATCCGGCCAGGA
>JBGUUN010000070.1:0-8049 GCA_045133555.1 Oscillospiraceae bacterium | reverse complement strand
GCACCGCCGGTCACAGCGGTCAATTTACTGTGAATGCGCATCACCTGCGCTTTTGTCATTCTGATCATTTCGCCAACTCCAAATACGCCTCTAAATTCTGTGTAAGCAAACGCTCCGAAACGTCATTCACCTGTTCTTCGGATGCGGTAAGGATTTCTTCCGTCTGATTGATTTCTTCCATAAACCTCTCCCCCTTTTTCTTCATTATAGCCGAAAGGAAGTCAGAATGCAAGCCAAAAAACTCCCACACACTTTCGTATGTGGGAGTTTCATTATTTCGTTATCGGATTCCTGTTACGGATCAACTCTTATTTCAGAGCAGCCTGAGCAGCAGCTAAGCGAGCGATCGGAACACGGAACGGAGAACAAGATACATAGGTTAAGCCCAGAGCGTGGCAGAACTCAACAGAGGTCGGGTCACCACCGTGCTCACCGCAGATACCGATGTGCAGGTTCGGGTTAACCGGTTTACCTAACTTAATGGACATT
This sequence comes from Oscillospiraceae bacterium, assembly GCA_045133555.1. Lineage (GTDB taxonomy): Bacteria > Bacillota > Clostridia > Oscillospirales > Ruminococcaceae > JAHHTP01. The sequence continues at coordinate 7,560 of JBGUUN010000070.1, read as the reverse complement.
TCCATCAGTTTACCAACACCGGTCTGATCCAGTTTAGCAAACGGATCGTTCTCGAAGATCTTGGAATCATAGTATGCATCTAAGAATTTACCAGCGTCGTCACGGGAGAAGCCGTAGGTCATCTGGGTCAGGTCGTTGGTACCGAAGCAGAAGAAGTCAGCCTCTTTAGCGATCTCGTCAGCGGTTAAGCAAGCACGCGGGATCTCGATCATGGTACCTACTTCGTATTTCAGATCGGAACCGGCAGCAGCGATCTCAGCGTCAGCGGTCTCAACAACTGCTTTCTTAACGAATTTCAGCTCTTTAACATCGCCTACTAACGGAATCATGATTTCCGGAACAACATTCCAGTCAGCGTGAGCTTTCTGAACGTTGATAGCAGCACGGATAACTGCTTTGGTCTGCATTTTAGCGATTTCCGGATAGGTTACAGCCAGACGGCAGCCACGGTGACCCATCATCGGGTTGAACTCGTGCAGAGAAGAAATGATGTCTTTGATCTGTGCAACGGTTTTGCCCTGAGCGTCAGCCAGTTTCTGGATGTCAGCTTCCTCGGTCGGAACGAACTCATGCAGCGGCGGGTCTAAGAAACGGATGGTAACCGGAGTACCTTCCAGTGCCTCGTACAGAGCTTCGAAGTCGCCCTGCTGAACCGGGAGGATCTTCTCTAATGCTGCCTCACGCTCTTCAACGGTGTCAGCACAGATCATTTCACGGAATGCATCGATTCTGTCGCCCTCGAAGAACATATGCTCGGTACGGCACAGACCGATACCCTCTGCACCCAGCTCTCTTGCTTTCTTAGCATCGGTCGGGTTATCAGCATTGGTTCTTACTTTCAGGACTCTGTATTTGTCAGCCCAAGCCATGATTCTGCCGAACTCACCAGCGATGGTAGCGTCAACAGTCGGGATTAAGCCGTCATAGATGTTACCGGTAGTACCGTCGATGGAGATGCAATCGCCCTCTACGAATACTTTGCCGCCTAACTCAAATTTCTTGTTAGCCTCGTCCATTTTGATCTCGCCGCAGCCGGATACACAGCAGGTACCCATACCACGAGCTACTACTGCTGCGTGAGAGGTCATACCGCCACGAACGGTTAAGATACCCTGAGCAGCTTTCATACCGGTGATGTCTTCCGGAGAGGTCTCTAAACGAACCAGAACAACTTTCTCGCCTTTTTCAGCCCATGCAACAGCGTCGTCAGCGGTGAATACAACTTTACCGCAAGCAGCACCCGGGGAAGCACCTAAGCCTTTGCCCATCGGAGTAGCAGCTTTCAGAGCTTTTGCGTCGAACTGCGGGTGTAATAAGGTGTCTAAGTTTCTCGGGTCGATCATCAGAACAGCTTCCTGCTCGGTTCTCATACCCTCGTCTACTAAGTCACAAGCGATCTTTAATGCAGCCTGTGCAGTTCTCTTACCGTTACGGGTCTGTAACATGTACAGTTTCTCGTGCTCAACGGTGAACTCCATATCCTGCATGTCGCGGTAGTGGTTCTCTAAGGTTGCGCAAACTTCTTTGAACTGAGCGAATGCAGCCGGGAATTTCTGCTCCATCTGTGCGATCGGCATCGGAGTACGAACACCAGCAACTACGTCCTCACCCTGTGCATTGGTTAAGAACTCACCCATCAGTTTCTTCTCACCGGTAGCCGGGTCACGGGTAAATGCTACACCGGTACCACAGTCTTCACCCATGTTACCGAATGCCATCATCTGTACGTTTACAGCAGTACCCCAGGAGTACGGGATATCGTTGTCACGACGGTATACGTTTGCACGCGGGTTGTCCCAAGAACGGAATACAGCCTGAACTGCACCCATTAACTGCTCTTTCGGATCGGACGGGAAGTCTGCACCGATTTTGGATTTATACTCTGCTTTGAACTGAGTAGCTAATTCTTTTAAGTCTTCAGCGGTCAGGTCAACGTCCTGAGTAACGCCTTTAGCTTCTTTCATCTCATCGATGAGCTCTTCGAAGTATTTTTTACCAACTTCCATTACTACGTCAGAGTACATCTGGATGAATCTTCTGTAGCAGTCCCAAGCCCAACGAGCATTGCCGGAGCTCTCTGCCATGTATTCAACTACGTCTTCGTTGATACCGAGGTTTAAGATGGTGTCCATCATACCCGGCATGGAAGCACGTGCACCGGAACGAACGGAAACCAGCAGCGGATTGGTCTTGTCACCGAATTTTTTGCCGGTAACTTCTTCCATTTTAACGATATACTCGTTGATTTCTGCCTGGATTGCGTCGTTGATCTTACGGCCGTCCTCATAGTACTGGGTACAAGCTTCGGTAGAAATGGTGAAGCCCTGCGGAACCGGCAGACCTAATTTGGTCATCTCTGCGAGGTTAGCGCCTTTACCGCCCAGCAGCTCACGCATGGAAGCGTCGCCTTCGCTGAACAGATAAACATATTTCTTGCTCACTGTTAATTTACCTCCAAAATATTATTCCGCGAAAAGTTCCGTGCCGCCGTTTGGCGTACAACAGCATAGGGCGCAAATCTTTCAATATGCGTCAACTCTCCACTCTTAATATGTATTATAGCATATTCGGCAATTTTTTTCAATGCCTTTGGAAAAAAATTCGCCCGTCGAAAATTTTCTTAGATTTACACAAAGTTCAAAATATGGTACTTGAAAAAGCTGTGAAAAATTGCAATAATATATAAGTAGAGGGAGCTTTGTCACATACTGCACCACGATATAAAAGCGTCCGTTTGCTCCCGCATCACCCTTTTTTAGAAAGGAAACATCAAAAATGACCCCTAAATCACTTCCGGTTTTATATCTGGTGATCCCTTGCTACAATGAGCAGGAAGTATTACCGGAAACCGCCGCACGCTTAAAACAGCTATACACCGAGATCAGCGGCAAAACCGTTCATCCGGACTCCAGAATATTATTCGTCAATGACGGTTCGAAAGACCGTACCTGGGAGATCATCACCCAGCTGCATGCCTCCGATCCGATCTACGGCGGCGTCAATCTCTCCCGTAACCGCGGCCATCAGAATGCGCTGCTTGCGGGATTGATGACAGCAAAAGAACACGCAGACATCATCGTTTCCATGGATGCCGATCTGCAGGACGACATCGGTGCCGTCCATGAAATGATCGAAAAATACAAAGAGGGCTGCGATGTCGTTTACGGAGTGCGCTCCAGCCGTGAAAAAGACACCGTATTCAAACGCAGCACCGCACAGGGATATTATAAACTCATGGCGCTGCTTGGCGTAGATATCGTTTATAACCACGCGGATTACCGCCTGATGACCAAACGTGCACTCGAGGCACTGGAACAGTACAGTGAAGTCAATCTGTTCTTGCGCGGCATCGTCCCGCAGATCGGATTCAAGACCGCCACCGTATACTACGAAAGGGGAGAGCGCTTCGCGGGCGAATCCAAATATCCGCTCAAAAAAATGCTTGCATTCGCATTTGACGGCATTACCTCCTTCTCGGTCAAACCGGTTCGTATGATCCTGACGTTGGGTGCAGCGGTATCGGTCATCAGCGTGATCTATCTCATCTACTGCCTGATCCGCAATCTGACCGGCAATACCGTCGAAGGCTGGACCTCTCTGATCGGCTCGGTATGGCTGATGGGAGGATTGCAGCTGATGTCTTTGGGCGTCATCGGCGAATATATCGGCAAAATTTATTACGAAACCAAACGCCGTCCGCGTTATATCATTGAATCCGTACTGTTGGAGGAAACCAAAGATTGATCCGACCGTACAGAAAGGAAAGCGAAGATCTATGACAAAAATCAGTGTGATCCTTCCGGTCCTTCCGCACAGTACCCAGACCTATCAGACCGTATTCAATCTGCTGTCGCAGAATCTTACCGAGATCGAGGTACTCGCGGCAGGCAATGCCGAAATCGGTGACTGGGCAAAAATCCTTCCGATCGAAACAGGATACGATCCGCGCCTGCGTATTATCGATGCCAAAGGTATTACCGAAGCTGCGATCAAAAACGAAGCCATGCAGCAATCGACGGGCGAATATCTTATCTTCATCCACCCGGGCGACCGTATGCTCCCGCAGATGCTTGCGATGCTGTACAACCTTGCAAGCCGTTACCGCCTGGATGCGGCAGGCTGCGGGTATGCTTTTTTACAGACACAGGCAGGTATGCCGCGTCCCGGCAGACAGGATACCGAGCAGTATATTTACGAGGATTTTATTGCGCTGACCAAAAAGGCTTTTGAAAACCGTTTGCTGGATCTAATCGAGAAGCGCCAATTATACCCATCGTATAATAAAATCTATTCTGCGGAATTTCTGCAGCGATACGGCATTATGTTCCCGGAATATGCGCATCTGGATGACCGTCTGTTCAACCTGGAATGTGCCAAGCATCTGAACAACTTCGCCTTTATCGGCAAGCCGCTTTATCACCATGTGATCCGTGAGGACGAGCAGCTGCAGGGCCCGTTTTGCATGCAGCGTTTTCAGGTTGTCTCGGAATTCCATAAAGAACTCATTCGGATGTACCAGAAGTGGGGAAAATACACCACGCGTGCCGAATACCGTATCGACTATATCTATGTGGAAAGTGTCGTACACTGCTTCTCACAGCTGTATGACCCGCGCTGCGACATGAGCATGCGTGAAAAGCTGCTTTATGTCATGCAGACACTGACACAGCCGCAGGTGCAAAAAGCCATCTCCGGCTATAATCCGGAGATCCCGTACAGCAAAATGGTCAATCAGATCCTGCGTACCAACAGTCCGTCGTTGATCTTGAGTTTTGCACATGGCGTCAACCACGCTCAGGTTCGTTTCAACCGTCTGTTTTATCACATCCGTCTGCAGCCGATCGACGAGGAAATCCGCAGATTCAGAAAAGAATAAGCTTGTTTTCCGACCCATAATTTGCTATAATAGCAGTAATATCACCCGTAACGGAGGACATGGAGATGCAATACCTTACCACAGAACAACTGATACAGAAAATGCGTGAGATCGCAGTGATCCCGGTCGCAGTTTTTGATGATGCAGCAGATGCGCTGCCGGCCGCAAAAGCGCTCAAAGAGGGCGGTTTACCGGCCATTGAAATCACCTTCCGTACCGCAGCAGCGGCAGATGCGATCGCTCTGATCAAAAAAGAACTTCCGGATATGCTGATCGGTGCAGGCACCGTTTTAACTCCGGAGCAGGTGAAAAAAGCAGCCGAGGTCGGTGCTGATTTCCTGGTCAGTCCGGGGCTTAACAAACGCACCTTGAATGCCGCAAAAGAACTCGGCATCCCGATGATACCGGGCGTATGCACCCCGACCGAAGCGGAAGCAGCTTTGGAAGAAAACCTGACCTTTGTAAAGTTCTTCCCGGCGGAAGCAGCGGGCGGTTTACCGATGATCAAAGCTATGAGCGCACCGTACGGCATGCTTACCTTTATGCCGACCGGCGGTATCACTTTGGAAAACTTAGGCAAATATCTGGCATTCAGAAAAATCGCGGCTTGCGGCGGCAGCTTCATGCTGACCAAAGAGCTGCTCAAAAACAAAGACTATGCACAGATCGCAAATTTAAGCAGACAGGCAGCGGAAATTGCGGGCAACGCAAGAAAAGGAGCATAAAATCATGGCAAAAGTCGTCACTTTCGGTGAATTCATGTTACGCCTGGGTCCTCCGGGATTCCAGCGCTTTGAGCAGGCAACCAATTTTGAAGTACGTTTCGGCGGTGCTGAGGCAAACGTTGCCGCAGGTCTGACCCGTATGGGCTTATCCTGTGACTATGTCACCAAACTTCCGGCACACGCGATCGGCCAGTCCGCAGTCAACGAACTGCGCCGCTTTGGCATCGGCACCGATAAAATCGTTCGCGGCGGCGACCGTATCGGTACCTACTTTGTAGAGCGCGGTGCTGCACAGCGTTCCACCCAGGTCATCTATGACCGTAAATACTCCGCATTCTCTTTGGCAGCGGTAGAGGACTTTGACTGGGATTCTATCTTCGAGGAGGATACCAAGTACTTCGTATTCACCGGTATCTCTCCGGCTCTTTCGGATGAGCAGGTAGAGATCGCAAAAGCTGCCGCAAAAAAAGCAAAAGAAAAAGGCATAACCGTATGCTGCGACGTCAACTACCGTTCCAAACTTTGGGACACCAAAAAAGCAGGTAAGGTCATGTCCGAGCTGCTGCAGTATGTTGATTTATGTATCGTCAACGAGGAACACGCAAAACTGCTGTTCGGCATCGTTCCGAGCCATGAATTTGTTGACGGCGATAACATCAAAGAAGAGGGCTATATCCAGATCTGCAATCAGTTCTTGGAGAAATTCCATGTCAAAACCGTTGCGATCACCATCCGTCGTACCGTATCCGCAAATGACAACTATTTCAGCGCAATGCTGTACGGCAGCTCGCAGATGGCATTCTCCCGCCGTTACCGTATTCCGATCGTAGACCGTATCGGCTCGGGTGACGCATTTGCCGCAGGTCTGATCTACTCCATGGATCAGCGCAAGACCATCCTTGACGCAGTCGAATATGCGACCGCAAGTGCCGTTTTAGCACACTCGATCGAGGGTGATTTCGCGATCTTAAGCGTGGATGAGATCGAAAACTTGGCAAACGGTAACCAAAATGGCCGTACGCAGAGATAAATTTTCTCTAAAGCGAAAAAAGTTTTAAAAAGGACTTGATTTTTTGCGGACAATCTGTTATGATATTAAATGTTGACTTATGAAATTAACCGTTCCCTTGACGGTGTATCCTTAAAGGAGGTGCAGAATATGGCAAAATGTGATATTTGTGGCAAAGGCGTAACCTTCGGTATCAAGGTTTCCCATTCTCACAGAAGATCTAACCGCGCATGGAAACCGAACGTAAGACGTGTTAAAGCTGTGGTAAACGGCACCCCGTGCCGCGTACATGCTTGCACTCGCTGCCTGCGTTCCAACCTGGTTGAGCGTGCACAGTAATTCGCTTGTATGCAAACATTATAACTGCTGAAGGAGTATTCCGTCGGCAGTTTTTGTTTTTTGGGGAGAAATTTATGACCGACTACAAATTGCTTCTTCTGGATGCCGACAATACCTTATTTGATTTCGGTGCCGCAGAATTATATGCCTTGGAAACAACCTTTCGCGATTTTGGCTGGGATTATAACAAGGATGTCTACTCCTTCTACCATCATTGCAACGACACCCTCTGGAAAGCGCTTGAGCGTGGAGAGGTAACACGTTCTGCATTGAAGGTCCTGCGCTTTGAGCAGACAAGAGCATGGATGCTGCAAAACGGCTACGCTGCACCGGAATGCGATTACGATGCGATGTGCGTCCGTTATCTGGTGCATTTGGGAGAAAGTGCCGTGTTATTCGAAGGTGCGGATGCGCTTTGCGAGGAATTAAAGAAGCAGTACCGTCTGGCACTCATCACAAACGGTACCGCATCGGTACAGTACAGCCGCATGAAAGCCTCCGGTATGGAACGGCACTTTGAAAAATTATTTATCTCGGAAGAAATCGGTGCGGAAAAACCGTCTTTACACTTCTTTGAACGCGTATTTGCGGCATATCCCGAGATCAAAAGG
>JBGUUN010000069.1:0-4354 GCA_045133555.1 Oscillospiraceae bacterium | reverse complement strand
CTGCACTACCGGCACACCGCTGCCGAATACCACTCTCGCTGCAGCAACATCCTGCATCATATTGAATTCCGCAGTATCCGGCCAGGAGATGTCATGTCCGCCCAGCCAGACCACCACAATACGCTCTGCGATCGCAGGTTCCATTAAGATAGCGGATGCCACGTTCGTAATCGCACCGATTGCCACTACATACAGCGGTTTATCCGGCGTGTAATCCATCGCCAGCTGCGTCAGATGTCTTGCTGCATCACTTTGCACCGGTGTTTGCTCATCGGTCAGATAAGCACGGCTGCCGCGATAAACAAGATCCCCAAACTCTGCTTTCTCCATCAGAGCAAGCAGCTTATGGATCTCGACATAACTGCGTTCCATGCCATCCTCCGGAGAAGTGGAATTCTCATTAAAAAACGGAGCGGCATACAGTGCCTTGACATTGCACTTCTTACTTTTGAGCATCAATGCGATTGCAAACTGATCGTCGATCTCATTGTACGCATCTGTATCCAAAACACAGTCAACAACGCCTTTCGGCACCGTCAAATTTTGAATGCGCTGTAATTCGGTCATGAGTGACTACCTCACTTGAGCATCGGCACTTTGCTGCTGAATTTCTCAAGAATGATTGCATTCTTATTGTCGCCGCCATCCGCATTTGCACTGGTGAAGGTCAACGGTTTGATACCGCGTTTTAAGAGCGCTTCAGCAGTTGCGGTCATGGTCATATTTACCATGGTGATATCGATAACAGAGGAGGTCGGAGAGATCATATCGCCCTCATCCATGCCATCTAAATGCACACATGCATCACCCAGTACACCGCCGTTATCCAGAACATAGTCGCAAAGCTCAAATAAACGTTTGCCGCTCGGATGACGGGAAGTAACTGCGGAAGAATGATTCATGCTGGTGATCGCAACGGTAACAGCACCGCGCTCTTTTGCAGCGATCGCAGCATCAATGCAGGCTGCATTTCTACCCGAGTTGGAGATCAGGAAGATGACATCTCCTGCTTTTAAGTCACTGGTATTGATAACGGTAGTACCGTAGCCTACCAGACGCTCGTACATACTGCTGGATGCAGCTCCTTCGTGCAGCATCAGTGCGGTTTTCAGCAGCGGCGCAATGTTTGCCAGACCGCCAGCACGGTAGAACGGCTCCTCGCATACCATATGAGAATGGCCGGTACCGAAGAAGTATAACATACCGTCGTTTGCAATCGCGTCAGCACATTTCTCTGCGATCTGCTCGATGACCGGAGCCATATTCTGCTCAACGTGATCCAGTAATACACGAATCTGTTTTAAGTAATCCATATTCATTGTAAGTTCCCCCTTATCATAAACCGCATTCTGCGGCTTTTACCATAACATCCGCGCAGGTTTTCAGTCGCGCGTACAGCGTATCCCAGAAGAGATACTCTTCATCCGTATGAGAATTTTCGCCCTCGGCACCCATGCCGTCCAGTACCGGAATGCCTTCATCGGACGCAAACGAACCGTCACTGCCGCCGCCGTGTGCTCTGCCTTTCAACACCAGACCGTGTTCTTTTGCAGATGCTTCAGCCAACGCAAACAGCTCTTTGGAGCGTACATCCTGTACCATCGCAGGACGTCCGCCTGAATAGGTGAATTCCACCGTTACCCCCGGCACACTGCATGCTTTGCAGATCGCATCGATCGCATCCAATGTCTGCTGACGCAGTTCACGGTCAAAGCAGCGCAGCTCGCCTCTGGCCTGCGCATAATCGCAGACGATGTTGTTCTTACCCGGAGCTTCGATCGCTCCGATATTGATGCTCAGGTCCTTCTCATCGTCTCTTAAGTCGTACACTTTGGAAACGACACGGCAAAGACCTTCGATCGCAGATGCACCTTTCAGATAATTGACACCGGAATGTGCCGCCACACCGTGCGCGGTGATGCGGTACGCGGTAAGGCTCTTTCTTGCCACCGTACAGAATTCCGGCACAGACGGCTCCATGCAAAGACAGAAGCTGCTCTTCTTACAGAACGCGCGAATGATCTCCTCGCTCTCACCCGAACCGATCTCCTCATCACAGTTAAACAGCGCTGTGATGCGATATCCCGGAATCGGCTGCTTTGCGAAATGACGCAGAAGCTCCAGCGTCATGCAGACGCCGCTTTTCATATCCAACACGCCCGGACCGCGCAAAATCTCACGTCCCTCACGTGTTTCAACACGAAACGGATTTCTTGCAAGTGTGCCTACCGGGAATACGGTATCCTTATGTCCGAGCAGCAGAATACGCTTCTCGCCTTTGCCGATATCCGCCTGCAGCACATCGCCTCTGGATGCGGCATGGCGGGTGACCACAGCACCGGCATCCTTTAAGTCCTGTTCCAACAGCAGATTGAGTTTTTCCATCTGCTCACGGTCGGCACTCGGAGTTTCTATGTTAACATAGCCTTCCAGACGTTTCAGAAAGTCTGACGGCTCACAAAAGTGATACATACCCTTCCTCCTTACAGCGTACCTGGCATAGCGGAGAATGCATCCGCTACCAGATATTTCGCATCGGAGCGCAGATTGGAAGCCATATCCTCATATCCGCTGTCACGGTCAAGCTTTCTGCCGGACGGCAGGTAACCTTCATAACCGTTGCTGTAACAGCAAACCACAAAATCTTTTCCGTATTCTTCGTTTAAGCGTGCTTTCAGCACGTCCGCATCTACTGATGCATACTCAAACGGGGTATTGCAGAATACTACATCACCGAGCGACAGCATAGACAGCCATGCATCGTAACCTTTACCGGTACCGTAATGCTCTCTGACCAACACCGAGCGGCATGCGATCCATTCACGCTTCTGCTGGGTATCGGTGCAGTTTTCGATCTTCTGCTCCAGATACGGAATGATCTCTTTTCTCTCCTCCGGAGTAAAGAAATCTGCCGGCGGCATAAACTGGATTGTCTTTTTCGCCGAAATCGTTACATCAAGCGTTCTTGCTTCCTCCAGCGATGCCATCACCGCATCTGCCCAGATACCGCCCAAACGGTCTACCTCCTCATAGGTAGAAGCGAAACGGCTGTAACGGGTGGATGCATCGGCACACGCACCGTTGAAAAACAGGGTATCAACATCGCCCAGAGTCTCTTTTATTTTACGGTCACAGCCGTATACCAAGTCTCTCGACATTAAGAAGTTCTGCTCATTGAGCACCGTCGGATGGCTTGCAAATACGGTCATCAGGATCGGCTTCTCACCGTTTTCACCCTGCAGATATACGGTATCACACGGCATATCGTATGCGGATTCTTCACGTACACGGTCACGGTAGGAACCGACATTCCGTACGGTGGTGTGTGCATACGATGCCTTCACCGCATGACGGGTTTCATACGCGGTCTTTGCCGCATCGATCGCAGAGTTCACAACGAAATCCACATATTCCTGATCATAGCAATCAAACGAGCGGAAGATCGACTGCGGTGCAGCATGGGTATGGATCGCACCCAATTCGATCGCCTCCGGTTTGACCGGAAGTGCATCGCAGATCGCAGTACGAATGCGCTCATCCATATAACTGCTGACACCCAGCAGATCAAACGCACCGAAAACACAGACAGACTCACCGTCATCCAGCACCAACACATAACATCCGATCGGATCATGCACGCCGGTGTTGGCTTCTTTTCTTAAATCGTAACCCGCCATCGGATAGCGTTTTTCCGGGGTAATATCTTTATCACAATAGCCCGCTTTTAACATACCGTTCCCTCTTTCATCAAGCGCTCGGAAGCTTCCTCCAAGCCGTTTTTATATAATGCGATCGCAGCCGCAGCTCTTACCGCCTCGACCGACGCAAGTTCCACCTTAATAATGCCCGAAAGTGCCTGCGCTTTCGGCATTAACAGCTCATACAACGGGCTGTCTGCACGCAGCATACCACCCGATAATACCAGCGCATACGAACCTTCCGCCTGCGATAAAACCGCTCTGACCGAATCAAACAATTCCTCTGCAGCTTCTTCAAACAGCTTCTTCGCCGTCTGATTTCCCGCACGGTAAAGTGCATCGATCTCACGGGATACCGAAGCAGCCTTGCTGCGGAAATCACCGTCATTCACCGCACGCAGCAATCTGCGCGGATTGTCTTTCTCCACACCGTAATGTGCCAGTACCGTATCGTAGAATTCTTCATCCATCGGCACACGGAAATCCGCCATTCTTGCAGTCATACGAATGGCTTTGATACCCACATCAAAACCGGAGCCCTCGTCACCAAACTGCGGACCCCAACCGCTTGCCTTGATGAAAGTACGGTCTTTTAACAAATAGGTCACCGCACCGGTACCCGCGATCATTGCAATGGCAGGTGCAAATCTGCTGCC
>JBGUUN010000068.1:0-12614 GCA_045133555.1 Oscillospiraceae bacterium | reverse complement strand
CATGCCCAGGTAATGTGCTGCGTTAGCAACCAAAACACCGATCGCACCTAAACCGATAACACCGATCTTTTTGCCGAGCAGCTCCGGTCCGACGAACTGGCTTTTGCCTTTTTCAACCAGTTTGGTAACATCGTCGCCGCTGCCTTTTAAGGTTTTGACCCACTCCATAGAGTTAGCAACTTTACGGGATGCCATCAACAGACCTAAAATGACCATCTCTTTAACAGCATTTGCGTTTGCACCCGGAGTGTTGAATACGCAGACACCTGCTTCGGAGCATTTATCCAACGGGATGTTGTTGACACCTGCACCGGCTCTTGCGATTGCTGCAACGCTCGGCTCAAGCTCCATATCGTGCATAGAAGCACTGCGGACTAAAATCGCATCCGGATTATCTACTTCGTCAGCACACATGTATTTGGTGCGGTCGAATAAATCAAGACCGTACGGGGAAATTTTATTTAAAGTTTTGATATTGTATAACATAACTGTCACTTCCCTCTCAAGCATTTGCCTGCTCGAATTCTTTCATGAATGCGACCAGCTTCTCAACGCCTTCAACCGGCATTGCATTGTAGATGGAAGCACGCATGCCACCGACGGAACGGTGACCTTTAAGGTTAACAAAGCCTGCTTTGGTAGCCTCTGCAACGAATTTCTTATCCAGATCTTCATTGCCGGTAACAAACGGAATGTTCATTAAGGAACGGTCCTCTGCAACTACGGTGCCTTTGAACATAGCGGAAGAATCCAGATAATCATATAAGATCTTAGCTTTGCGCTCGTTGATCTCTTTCATCTTCTCTAAGCCGCCGATTTCGTTTTTGATCCACTCGAGAACCATTTTACAAACATAGATCGCATAGCACGGCGGAGTGTTGAACATAGAATCGTTATCAGCGTGGGTTTTGTACTGCATCATGGTCGGAACAGCAGCTTCATCACAGTTGCCGATCAAGTCCTCTCTGACGATGACAACGGTCAGACCTGCCGGACCCATGTTTTTCTGAGCACCTGCGTACAGTAAACCGAATTTGCTGACATCGATCGGCTCGGACAGGATGCAGGAGCTGATGTCTGCAACCAGCGGAACATTGCCGGTATCCGGTAACTCGTGGTATACGGTACCGTAAATGGTATTGTTCATGCAGATGTGGAAATAATCAGCTTCCGGATCAAAAGTAGCCGGATCCAGTTTCGGAATATAAGAGAAAGTTTTGTCTGCGGAAGAAGCGACAGCGCGAGCCTCGCCGAATTTTTTAGCTTCGGCATAAGCTTTCTTAGCCCACTGACCGGTTACCACGAAATCAGCTTTTTTGTTTTTGACAAGCAGATTGCTCGGTACCATTGCAAACTGGGTGGAAGCACCGCCCTGTAAGAACAATACTTTGTAATTCTCCGGAATGTTCATCACTTCACGCAGTAAAGCTTCGCAATCCTTGATGATCTTGTCATAGGTTTTAGAGCGGTGGGACATTTCCATAACGGACTGACCGCTGCCCTCATAATCCAGCATCTCTTCTGCTGCTTTTTTCAATACCGATTCCGGCAGGCAGGATGGGCCTGCACTAAAGTTGTAAACTCTACCCATAACAAATATATACCTCCATCAAAAGATCTTCCTTGCCGCATATTGCATGTTTTTATTTTTTTAGCCTGCAACCTTTCACCTTAACTGCTCCATTTGTTAAAGCTATAACAGCAAGAATATGTTATATATTATACGAGCATTGTTTTAAAATGTCAAGCATTTTATAAAAAATTGATATATTTTCAAATTTGTTAATATGTTTTTTATTTTCTTTCGTTATTAACACCAATTTTACGGGGAAATAAGACCAATTACATCAAATGTGTTTTTCTATCACGGAAATATTCTGTTTTTGTTCGCTCTGTTCGGACAAATAATAACAAAATATGAATTAATTAAAAACTATATTGAATTTCATTCCTTTCCGTCTGTGGCTGCATAAACCGGACATGTCTGCACACAATACCGATATACCGTGTATCCTCCTTACTCTATCATAATCAGAAAGGCATGAAAACATGATGAAAAAGATCACATCCAAACAAAAAAATTTCAGCCGAGGCATGATCGCTGCCGTTCTGTGCGGTTTGCTTGCAGTCGGCGGTGCTGCATTCATCGGGGTCAGACAGACGGCTGACGAGATCAGTGAGCAAAACAGTCTGCCGCAGAATATAGATCAAATCGCCTCCATCCCGGATGAAAGCGAAGAATGGCTCGATCAGGCGCAGGCAGACAACACGGCTTCCGAAGAAGAAACTGCGCAGACCATGACCGAACCGAAAAAGGAAGAAACCGTCAGCAAAGATACAAAAGATACCGCACCGAAACAGTTGACCGGCTTTGTAATGCCGGTAGACGGAAACATCATCACCCCTTATTCCGATGGTATGATGGTGAAATCACTGACCTTAAACGATTGGAGAACCCATGACGGTGTGGACATTGCAGCCGAACCGGGCACACCGGTAAAAGCCTGCAACAGCGGTGAAGTCACAGATATTACTTCCGATCCGCTCTGGGGCATGACGGTTACGGTTTCCCACTCCGACGGAAGCAAGAGCTATTATATGGGCTTATCCAACAGCATCCCTGTCAATAAAGGGCAAAAGATCGCACTTGGTGAAGTGATCGGCAGCGTTGGTGACACCGCTGAGATCGAACAGGCATTGGATTCTCACCTGCATTTTGCGATGAAAAAAGACGGTAACTGGATCGATCCGATCCAAAGCAAGAAATAAAAAAAGCTGTACACACATCGATGTGTACAGCTTTTCTTGTATTCCGAAATTATTCAGCGAAACCGTTAGCTACCAGACGCTCTAAAGCTTCAACAGCTTTGTCTTCATCCGGACCATCAGCAGTAACTTTGATGGTGGTGCCGCCAACGATACCTAAGGACAGAACGCCCAGTAAGCTCTTAGCGTTTACGCGACGGTCGTCTTTCTCGATCCAAATGGTGGATTTGAACTCGTTGGTTTTCTGAATGAAGAAGGTAGCCGGTCTAGCGTGTAAACCAACCTGATTTTCGATTTTTAATTCTTTCGTTACCATAATTCTAACCTCTGTTTCTCAAAATACGGTGAATAACAGCAAACATCTTGGTCTGCGTGTTTACAAGTAATATTATACCACAAAATCGGTAGCCGTCAATCATATTTTTGGATTTTACCGGAAAATCTGCTTTTTGACGATATGTCACAAAACTCAAAACCTCTGTTTGTGCAAGTTTTCTATTTTCTTTGATTGAATTTCTTGCAAAAAAACTTCGATTTTAGCTATTTTGTATATGGATCATTCACTGTGAGAGGAGTTTTCCTTTGCAAGCAGATCCGGACGTTTGGTTTTTGTACGCTGCAAACGCTGCTCACCACGCCATTTGACGATATTCGCATGATGACCGGAGAGCAATACCTGCGGCACCTCACGCTCTTTCCATACCGGTGGACGTGTATATTGCGGATACTCCAGCAAATTGTCCGTGAGGCTTTCTTCCATAAAGCACTCCTCACTTGCCAACACGCCCGGCAGCAGACGGGACACACTGTCTACCAAAACCATTGCTCCGAGCTCACCGCCGGTCAGTACATAATCGCCGATCGAGATCTCCTCGTCTACGATCTCCTCTAAAACACGCTCATCCACGCCCTCGTAATGTCCGCACAGCAGCATGATATGCTCCATTTCCGCAAGCTCATGACAACGCTTCTGGGTCAGACATTTGCCCTGCGGCGAAAGATAGATCACATACGGTTTCGAAGCTGCCTGTGCACAGATATCCTCATAGCAGGAATAGATCGGCTGCGGCTGCATAACCATTCCCTTTCCGCCGCCGTACGGATAATCATCCACACGACGGTGTTTATCGTTGCTGTAATCGCGAATCTGATGACAGTAAAGTTCAAAGCAGCCGTTCTTTCTTCCGCGGCCTACAATGCTTTCCCCCAATACTGCCTCGCACATTTCCGGGAACAAGGTCGCAATATCAAATCTCATCGTCGAACAATCCCTTCAGCGGACGGATGGTCATAACATCTGCATCCAGATCGGTCTTGATGACAACATCCTTGATCGCCGGGATCAGAACTTTCTTCTTCTGCTCGGTGGTGATCTCATAGACATCGTTAGCACCGGTCTGGAACACATCGGTCAGCTTGCCGTATACTTTACCTTCCACATCTGCATCGATGACCTGCATACCTACCAAATCCTGGATGAAGTAGGTGTTCTCATCCAACACCAGCTGCTCACGGTCAACATATAAGATCTGATTGCGCAGATTCTGTGCCGCATTCATATCGTCGATACCTTCGAGCTTCATCAAAACCACATTTTTATGCAGACCGGCAGAGGTGATTTTAACCGGCTTTTTACCGTTATCCAGATACAGCTCATCAAACTCGGTCAGCATCTCGGCATCATCACACCAAGCCTGTACTCTGACATGACCGCGAATACCATGCGGCGCAACGATCTGTCCGATCTCCAAAAAAGCTTTACGTTTACGCATCGTTTCTCATCCTCCCTATAAAAGTAGAAAGATCATAGCCGGATGCTTCCGGCTATGATCATCCTGCTGTCAGATCAGTCGATCTCTACATTAACTTTCTGATTCATGCGGTTTGCACCGGCACGCATTACGCAACGGATTGCTTTTGCAATTTTACCCTGCTTACCGATAACACGACCCATATCATCCGGAGCAACGTGCAGATGATAAACAACTACACCCTCGTCATTGATCGGATCAACGGAAATTTCAACGGCATCCTTGTCTTCTACCAATCCCTTTGCGATGGTTCTAAGCAATTCTTCCATTTAAGCTCCCTCAACAAACGAGAAATTATTTCTCGAGAGTTTTCAGAATTTTCTTAACGGTATCGGTCGGCTGAGCGCCGTTAGCGATCCATTTCTGTACTTTTTCTTCATCTACGGTGATTGCAGACGGATTTTTGGTCGGATCGTAGGTGCCTACTTCCTCGATGAAGCGGCCGTCACGAGCATATCTGGAATCTGCAACAACGATACGGTAGAACGGTGCTTTTTTTGCGCCCATACGGCGCAGTCTGATTTTAACTGCCATGGTAGTTTCCTCCAACATTTCATGAAATTCATTGTATCTGAACCGAGAAATTACAAGCCTTTCAGCATATTCATCGGATTCATTCTTTTCTTACCTTTTTTGCCCATATTGCCCATCTGCTTCATCATTTTCTGCATCTGTTCAAACTGTTTGAGCAAGCGGTTGACATCCTCAACCTTGGTGCCGCTGCCTGCCGCGATACGGCGTTTACGCGACGGATTGATGATCGACGGCTTCGCACGCTCCTTCGGAGTCATCGAAGTGATCATCGCTTCGATGCGGGTAAACTGTTTTTCGTCTACCTCAACATCCTTCATCTTCTCGCCGACACCCGGGAGCATTCCCAGAATGTCTTTGATGGAGCCCATTTTCTGGATCTGACGAAGCTGATCCAGCAGGTCATCCATTGTGAAGCTGTTTTCCTGCAGCTTCTTTAAGGTTTTCTCGGCATCATCGACATCGATCTGACTCTGTGCCTTTTCGATCAGTGTCAGAACGTCTCCCATGCCTAAGATTCTCGAAGCCATACGGTCCGGATAGAATGCTTCCAGATCGCCGAGCTTCTCACCCATACCGACGAACTTGATCGGTTTACCGGTAACCGCCAGTACGGATAATGCAGCACCGCCACGGGTGTCACCGTCCATCTTAGTTACCATAACGCTGTCGATCTCTAAGGTCTCGTTAAAGGTCTTAGCAACGTTTACAGCATCCTGACCGGTCATCGCATCGATGGTCAGCATGGTCTCGTTGACATCAACTGCAGCTTTGACACGTTTTAACTCGTCCATCAGAACTTCGTCGATATGCAAACGGCCCGCGGTATCCAAGATCACCAGATCGTAACCGTAGTCTTTTGCATAGCGGACAGCCTCTTTTGCGATCGCAACCGGATCGCCCTGACCGCGTTCAAATACCTCTACGCCGGCTTTCTTGCCGACAACCTTCAACTGCTCAATCGCTGCCGGACGGTAAACGTCACATGCAACCAGCATCGGTCTATGGTTCTGGGTCTTAAAGTAATGTGCCAGTTTTGCAGCGTGGGTGGTTTTACCTGCACCCTGCAGACCGCAGAGCATCAGCACACACGGCGGTTTGGACGGAAAAGCAACATACTGCTTTTCGCTGCCCATCAGTGCACACAGCTCGGCATGCACCACCTTGATCACCTGCTGTGCCGGTGTCAAGCTGTTCATGATCTCCTCGCCGACCGCTTTCTCGCTGACCGTCTTTACAAAGTCCTTAACGACCTTATAGTTTACGTCTGCTTCCAGCAGCGCGATTCTGACCTCACGCATCGCTTCCTTGATGTCCGCCTCGGACAGTTTGCCCTTACTGCGCAGCTTCTTGAATGCGAGCGAAAGTTTTTCGGTTAATCCCTCAAACGCCATCTTGTTATTCCTCTCTTTGCAACAGTCGAACAACCTTTTCACAGGCCGAACACAACGGATCCTTTACAGCATCGCCGGTCAGATCCTTGATCCCTTCCAGCGTATCCTGCAGCTCTTTGAGCATTTCGACACGTTCCTGCTTTCTCTGCAGCATATGAAGCTTTTCTTCATATCCCATCAGTAAAAGCTCGCCGCGGCGAATACTGTCATGTACCCCCTGGCGGGTGATCCCCTCCATCTCGGATATTTCGGAAAGCGACAGATCTTCGTTACATGCCAGATCGATCAAAATTCGCTGCTTCTCCGGAAGCAAGCCGCCGTAGATATCCAGCAAACTGCCGATCAAGATATTCTTCTCCATCATCTGACTTCTTATCCTTTCAAGGGCACACTCTTTTCTTGCCTATCGTATTATAGCACAATGCAAGTGTTCTGTCAAGCTTTTTTCTTTACATTTAGAAATTCGTTTAAACTGCAAGAAAATTGCAAAAAATCACCGGCAATTTATAAAAACTGCCGGTGACGGTTAGGATTCAATTATTCTGCATCAGCCTCTTCTGCAGCCGGCTCTTCGTCAGCGAGCAGATTTCTGATGGACAGGCTTACGCGTTTCTTATCGTAATCGATGTCGATGATCTGAACGTCAACTTCCTGACCGATCTGCAGGAAATCAGCGATCTTCTCAACACGCTGATTAGCGATCTGAGAAATGTGGATTAAGCCATCGATACCCGGGATAACTTTAGCAAATGCGCCGTAGTCGGTGAAGGAAACAACGGTAACTTTAGCGGTGTCGCCAACGTTATAGGTGTTTCTTAAGATTTCCCACGGATTGTCTTCCTGTTTTCTGTAGCCTAAGGAAATGCGTTTCTTCTCTGCATCCAGCTCGCGGATGTAAACTTCAACAACATCACCGACTTTTAATACGTCGGAAGCTTTTCTTACACGTTTGGTCCAGGACAGCTCGGAACGATGGATCATACCGTCAACGCCGCCTAAATCAACGAATGCACCGTACTCGGTCAGGGATTTAACTTCGCCGGTGTAACGTTTGCCCAGCTCAGCCTCTGCCCAGAATTTCTCTTCAGCAACTTTTCTTTCCTCTGCGAATACTTCTCTCTCAGCAGCTTTGATGGAAGCTAAAGCGCGGCCGCGTTTGTCGTTGATCTCTAAGATTTTGATCTTAACCTGTTTCTTTAACAGGGTGGACAGATCTTCAACTTTCTGCATAGCAACGTGAGAAGCCGGAACAAAGATCTTGGTTTTGTTGGTCAGAACCAGAACACCGCTCTTAACAACGTCGGTTACAACACCGTCGAGAATGGTGCCAGCCTCGTAAGCTTCTCTTACAGCCTCAAAACCAGCCTGAGCATCGCAGCGTTTTTTGCTCAGCATTACCAGACCGTCCTGATCGTTTACTTTCAGAACCATCAGGTCGATTTCATCACCGATTTTTACGATTTCATCGGTGGAGAGGGTCGGATCATCGGTCAGTTCGTCTGCGGTTACAACACCGGACTGTTTTGCGCCGATATCAACGTGAACTTCGTTCGGCAGAACCTGCTCAACGGTGCCGCGAACTTTCTTGCCAACATATAATCTTGCGTTGTCCTGGTACTGGTCCAGTAACTGCGCGAAATCCATCTCCTCTTCAAGATTGTTCATTAACATTTCATCCATAGCGTAAATTGCCTCCTTTATAATATAAGCCGGAGTGGAAGCCCCGGCGGTTACGCCAATTTGCCGACGTCCGACAAGCAGCTGCGGATCGATCTCTGCCGCGGTCTGAACTAAAACCGTGTCACACTCTTTCTCACAGATTGATCTAAGCTTCTGCGTGTTGGAACTTTCTCTGCCGCCGATCACGACCATCAGGTCACTTTCTTTTGCCAGAGAAATCGCCTCTTGCTGACGTGCGCTAGTAGCACTACATATTGTATCATAAATTTTGAGATTTGTACAGTACTTTTTTGAAATTTCAGCACTTTCACCCCAAAGATTTACATTATATGTAGTTTGAGCCACCATAATGATCGGTTTGTTAACTTTTTCGCCAAGATTTCGTAATAAAAATTCCAAATCTTTTGGTGATTCATACAAATGTGCTTCGGTGCTGCAATGACCTTTGATGCCAATTACCTCAGGATGCTTCGGATCACCTGCGATCAGAACGATCGCATTTTGCTCCTCAGCATTTGCCACGATCCGATGGATCTTGGCAACGAACGGACAAGTGGCATCGATATATTGCTGCTTTTTTTGATCAAGCGTGTCATAGACCGAACGCGATACACCGTGCGAACGGATCACAAGCGTCTGTTCGCTCTTGGCATCGATCGGGTTATCCACGATCTCACATCCCTTTTTCTCCAAACGCTCCACCATCTGCGGATTGTGGATGATCGGGCCAAGGGTCGCTACCGCTTTTCCCTCATCCAAAAGACCTTCCACGATATCCACGGCACGTTTGACACCAAAGCAAAAACCTGCAGTCTTTGCGAGTTTGATAACTGTTTTCATGCTTAATCCTTATGCGCCTGCAAAGATACCTGACGCAAATCGGCGATCCTTGCCATCAGCAGCTTGCTTGCGGATTTGATCTGAGCCAGATTTCTCGGCCCGTCCACAGCAAGTTCTTTGTTTGGTATCATCTCGCCAAAGGCAAGATGAATATGTTTCCGACGGAATTTTCGTTTCGGCATCTGCGTAATTGCAACCGGCAGAATATCGCCGCCGGTATTTGCCGCAATCAAAATCACACCGGATTTCGGTTTGAGCAGTTCACCTGTTTTTGAACGGGTGCCTTCCGGGAAGATACCCAGAACCCCTCCTGCTTTTACAACATCGCCCGCGTGATCGATGACGGACATATCGCCCTTTCCGCGCGCAACAGCAAAAGTACCGATATTCTTAAGCAAAAATCCAAGGAAACGGTTTTTGAACAATTCCTCTTTTGCCATGAAACGGACCTGCTGTTTTAAGGTGATGGCAAGCACCACCGGATCCAGAGCGGAAATATGGTTGGCAGCAAGGATAAACCCCTTGCTGTTATCGGTCGGGATATGTTCCTTACCGGATACCGTCACACGGAAAAACAGCGGAAACGGCAGTTTTGCAATTGCTTTCGCAACTGTATACAGCCACATTTTTTTACCTCACCTTCTTTTAAGAAAGCTTGCTTGCAACGATTGCAAGAAGTGCTTCGATCGATTCCTCGATATTCATTGCGGAAGTATCCAGCAAAACCGCATCCTCTGCCTGTTTGAGCGGTGCAATCGGTCGGTTCATATCCTGCTCGTCACGCTGACGGATCTCTTCCTCGATCACAGAAAGTTCTGCCGGGATGCCCTTCTCACAGAGCTCTTTATAACGGCGTCTTGCACGTTCTTCGACCGAAGCGGTCAAGAAGATCTTGACATCGGCATTCGGCAATACAACGGTACCGATATCACGACCGTCCATGACAACATCGTTTTCTCTTGCTAACTGCTGCTGCAGATCAAACAAAAACTGTCTTACCGGCGGCAGTGCAGACACCTTCGACGCATAAGCTGCAACTTCCTGGGTTCGAATTTCGGATGAAACATCAACGCCGTTTACAAATACGCGCTGTTCACCGTCAACATAGCGAATGGTGACCTGCATCTCATCCAGATAAGGAAGGATCGCTTCCAATTCGGAAAGTGCGATACCCTTTTTCATTGCCGTATAACCGACCGCACGGTAGAGTGCGCCGGTATCGACATAGATAAATCCCAGACGTTTGGAAACTATCTTAGCGATGCTGCTTTTTCCGGCTCCTGCCGGTCCATCGATCGCAATGGCTCTCATCATTCTACGCTCCCATCTTTATTTACAGAAATCGCCGCAAGATTACCGGTCGCAAACGCGATCTGCAGATTAAATCCACCGGTATATGCATCAACGTCGATAACCTCACCTGCAAAATAAAGACCGCCAAGCAGCTTGGACTCCATGGTATGCGGATTGATCTCTTTCACATTGACGCCGCCGTTTGTTACGATCGCTTCTTTTACCGGGCGAAATGCCGAAACCGGGATCACAACATTCTTGATGGTATGCACCAAAGAAAGTCGCTGCTCCTTGGTCAGGTCATGCACCTTGGTCTGCGGATCGATGCCTGCAAGTCTTATTATATCAGAAATAATCTTTTTTGGCAACAGTTCATCCAGCGCATTTACGACATCTTTATTAACATATTTCAGAAAATCTCTTAATATTCTTGCATCGAGCTGTTCTGCACTCAAAGCAGGTTTGAGATCCAAGATCAGCGTATAATCCTTCGGATCTTTTCTGATATGTGCCGACGCCGAAAGCACCAACGGTCCGGTCACGCCGAAATGCGTAAACAGCATCTCGCCCTGTTCCTTATAGACCACTTTATTTTTCTTCTTACCGCGCTCCTCACAGCACAAAGTGACATTACGCAGCGAAAGTCCCATTGCATTGAGGCAAAGCGGTTCATTGCTTTCCAAAGCAACAAGCGAGCCGCGACATTCCTTGATGGTATGTCCGGTCTGTCTTGCAAGACGATAGCCGTCACCGGTCGAACCGGTGGTCGGATACGAAAGTCCGCCGCAGGTGACCAACACATTCGGTGCGGTATAGCACGCACCGTTTTCGGTCTTAACACCGGTCAGAACACCGTCCTCGATCACAAGAGACTGTACTGGGGTATCGGTCAATAGCTTTGCACCTGCGATCTTGCAGGCACCCACCAGCGCATCCACGATATCCACAGCTTTGTCCGACACCGGGAACACACGGTTGCCGCGTTCGGTTTTCAATTCCACACCCTGTGCCTCAAAGAAACGCATAACATCCTGCGCATCGCAGAACGCAAATGCACTGTATAAAAACTTCGGATTACACGGGATGTTCTCCATCAGCTTTTCTTTTGTGGTATTGTTGGTAACATTGCATCTGCCCTTACCGGTGATCATGAGTTTACGCGCCGGACGGGGACATTTTTCCAAGATCAGAACACGCAGCCCTCTGCGTGCAGCGATCGCAGCAGCATACAAACCGGCAGCACCGCCGCCTACCACGATCAGATCCGCATCATTTCTTATCATTTTTACGATTTGCTTCCTTTTTATTTTTTTCGGATTTCGAGTCTACCGCACCGGCATCGCTTTTCTGGTAAACATCATATTCTTCCCAGATACGCTCCAGACGCGCAAAGGTTTCCTTGAGTTCTTCACTCTTTTTCAGACCCACCGCAACGATCAGTGCATTGATCAGCGAGAGCGGTGCGACCAGGGAGTCAACGAAAGATGCCATATCGGATCTTGCCTGCAGGAAATAATCTGCCGTCTGTGCCAGCGGAGAGTCTGCACTGTCGGTGATCGCAATGACTTTCGAACCCTGCGATTTTGCATACTGCAATGCGGATACGGTACGGGTGGAGTAGCGCGGGAAGCTGATGCCGATGATGACATCCTGCTCATTCATGCGCAAGATCTGTTCAAAGATCTCGCTGATGCTGGTTGCTTCGATCAGACAGACATCCGGTAAGATGAGCTGAAAATAAAATGACAGGAATCTTCCAAGCGTAGATGCACTTCTTGCACCCTGGATATAGACTTTTCTTGCGGAAACGATCGCATCAACGGCACCGCCGAATGCCGCTCTGTCGGTATCCTCCAGGGTCTGACGGATCTTTTCGATATCCAGATTCAAAACCTTGTCCAACACCTCGCCGTCACCGAGCTGCTCATCTGCCACCTCGATGCGCTGTACCGCAGTCAGCTTATGCTTGATCATCTCCTGCAGCTGTTTTTGCATATGCGGATAACCGTCATAACCAAGCTCGAACGCAAAACGTACCACTGTGGATTCACTGACACCGACGGTGTTGCCCAGCTTGGATGCGGTCATATAAGCCGCTTTTTCATAATGGTTCAAAATATAGTCAGCAATACGTCGCTGACCTTTGGAAAAACCGGAACGCTTCTCCTCAATGACATATAATAAGCTCTTAGCCATGGGATAACCTTCCTCCTTTTGCATTATGTTTTTATATCACACAAAAACGGAAAGCGCCGAATAAACGGCGGTTTCCGTTTCGCACGATTGAAATACAAAATAA
>JBGUUN010000067.1:0-1700 GCA_045133555.1 Oscillospiraceae bacterium | reverse complement strand
ATTCTCTGCCGCAAAGGCAAGCAATGCTTCCCTTTCATTATCGACCTTTTCTTCGATCACCGCATCCAACAGCATCTGCAGCGTCTTTCCGATCATAGCACCTTTGGGGATACCGATCTGCATCAGGTCACTGCCGCTGATATCCAGCTGTGCGATCGACAGACAAGCACCGTCCTGCAGATATCGGTTTGCAAGTGCGGACATCTCCTCATACCGTCTGTTCAAAGCCGCATGGTCATCATCCCGTTTGGAGCAGTCATCCGCAAGGCGAACCTTAAGCAGCCGCTTAAAATCGGCATCACCGAGTTTGGAGAGCAGCTTTTTGATCTCAATAGCGTTCTGCGGGCGATGGGAATGATATTCGATCAGCTTGGAAACCGTTTTGACCGTTTGGGTATCATAACGCAGACGGCGCAAAATCCCTTCTGCCATCTTTGCACCGGCCTTATCATGTCCCGCAAAATGTCCGACGGTGATATGCTTACTTGAATCAAGATACGGATATTCCACCGTTTCGGTATAGCAGGACGGCTTTCCGACATCGTGCAGCAGCATGGTCAGACGAAGCAAGCTGTCAGCTTCTATGCGTTTAACAGATTCCACGGTGTGCTGCCATACATCCAGATCATGATGCGGTGTATTCTGCCAAAAATCATGGCAAGCCGCAAGCTCCGGGATCACGGTAAAGATCACATCCTCAAATCCAAGCAGGATCTCTTCTACCGCATCACCGCAAAGCATTTTACCCAGTTCGACCGCTATGCGCTCGACTGCGATCAGGGAAAGGCGGTCTTTGAGTGCATGAACCGCATCAGCGGTTGCCTGCTCGATGCGAAAACCCAAAGTGGATGCAAAGCGAAGGGCGCGCATGATGCGAAGTGCATCCTCGGTAAAGCGTTCCTCGGGTACACCGACACAGCGCAAAACCTTATCCTTCAAGTCCTGCTCGCCGTGAAACGGATCGACCAATCCGACTTTCGGATGATAAGCCATAGCATTGACGGTAAAATCACGTCTGGCGAGGTCAAGCGTCACATTTGTTACAAAGGACACCTGTTTGGGATGGCGGGAATCGGCATACTCTCCGTCAACACGATAGGTCGTGATCTCATACGGGATACCGTCACGCAGCAATGTGACCGTACCGTGCTTGATGCCGGTCTCGATGATACGCTCGTTTGCAAAGCAAGCAGCCGTTTGCTGCGGCAATGCAGATGTGGTGATATCCCAATCGTTTGGCGCAACACCGCGCAATGCATCGCGCACGCATCCGCCGACCGCAAATGCCTCATAGCCTGCCGCATTGAGCGCATACAGAATATCTTCCACCTGTTTCGGAATCCGAATCACCGCATTTTCCCTCCTATCCAAACTGATATACTGCAATTATACTCGATTTGTTTCAAAAATGCAAGTATGGAATACAAAATCGGTGCCGCCAAAACAGCAGCACCGAGAATCGTTAAGCGCCAAGTACCGTCATGATCTGTTTGCGCAGGATGGTCACTGTGCCGTCAAGTGCATCGGCACAGTTTGCAAAATCCTCCACAGAATTGATCTTCGTTTTTCCGCAGGCAACGATGACATCATCCTGCTGCAGTCCTTTATTGATCGCGGTAATATCCGCATTCAGCGAAACGATCAGCACGCCGTTATGACCGGCAGTCGCATAAACCGACATTTCACCGTCGGTATCGATG
>JBGUUN010000066.1:0-6281 GCA_045133555.1 Oscillospiraceae bacterium | reverse complement strand
GATGCAATGGGAAGCATCGCCGACCAATGCGATACGTCCGTCTTTTACCGCAACATCGGTATTCTCCATGATCTCACGGGTGCAGACATTGATCAGATTTGCGTTTTTGATGACCAGCTCGGCAGGAATTCTGCCCATTGCAACGGCGGACAGATCCAAAGAACATTCCCAAAGCTGTTTTTTACAGAATTTATTATACATAACTTTTCCCTCTTTTTTCGATAACAGAATATCAGATACCTTTCAGGTAAACCGCGCATCCCGGTTCTACGGTCAGGTTCAGCGTTTTCTCTTTCAGTTCCACCCGTTTCAGATAACGGTTTCCCTCTGCAGTAATCTGGTATACCTCAGCCTGCTCAAAGGATGCGTCCGGCAGATACCATTCTCCGGATCTTCCGTTCTCGGAATATCCGATATAACCGCTGCCATCCTCCCAAAGCGGAAGCATCAGATCGTTTTGCTGTTTGATTGCCTTGCCGTTTTTGGTGATGGTACCGCTCTTACCGATGGATTCCACACCGTCCGAGAATGCGGCAATATAGTTTTCACCGTCCTCGTCCAAACGGATCGACAGACGTTCCAAGCGATTCAAATACAGATACGGAAGCTGACAGGTGCAGAATTCACGGATAAACGGTGCTGCCCACTGCTTTACATCCGCACCGTGTTCAAACCAGATATCCTCACCGTGCATCGCTCCGTAAAAGACCGCAAACAATGCCGGGTCGGTCAGATGTCCGCTGTATAACGACGGCGGGATCTCGATACAATCCTGCGGAGTCATACCGCTGGTCCACCAGGAAGCCGCGATCTTACCCAGAATACGGATCGGCTGGGTCGTCCAGTCCTTTTCCTCCACCGTTTCGCCGTTGGCACGGTAATATGCTACGATCGGATGCTCGATGCTCTCCGCACGCAAAGGCTGTTCGCGGTAGGTGTATTCCGAGGTAACATCGATGCCCATCGCCTGGATTGCCTCAATGATCTTCGCACGGCCCTCACTCTGCTCCTCTACACCGGTACCCGTGTACAGATTCTCTGCCACACAGAAGTTATCCAGATGTACGGTACCGAGTTCTTTGATCGGCAGCGTTTCACAGAATTTGTCCCAGTATTTTCGGAACAGTCCGCTTTCATAATACTGCTTGAACGAGATCTTATAGCAATCGCGCCCGTAAAACGCTTCGATCACCGCCGGTTCACCGTTTTTATGCTTTACGATCGCATCCGCCGCAACGATCTCCGCATGGGAGGCATTATCGGCGTATTCGTCCGCGAGATTGCCGTGTACACTGACTACGGTGTGGTATTTCTTACCTTCTTCGATCAGCCAAAGCAGACTGTCCCGTGCGGTAGCATCGCATTCACGTTTCAAAAACGGATTGATGTGATGCATCTCCGGATAGCAGTCATCATGACCCAAGCCCTGCCAACCGACCAGATAGACGATCTTTTGGATCCCCTGGGTGATCGCATCCACAGCTTTGATGATGGAAAGTGCCTGCTCCAGATCAATATATACCTCCGAACGGTTATTGGCAAAATCCGGCTTTGCCAAAAAGATCTTCATCCAGAGCGTTTTGGAATAATCATAACGGTATGTTCCGTTCATAACCATTTCCCCTCCTGTTATTTTACCGGCATCCAAACACGCATCGGATGCAGGCCGCGGTTGCCCCACATGAAGTACGGGATCAGGGTCAGCTCACAGCTTTCCTCTTTGTATTCCTCGGTGAAATACAGTGCATCCGGGTCATCCTGCAGCAGCATACTGCCCTTTGCCGTAACGGTATACACATCCCCCAGATCAAATGCGGTATCGGCAAAACCGCCGATCTCCTGCGGCGTTTTACGCTGCAGCGACAGTCCGCCGCGCTCCACCGAGAAGCCGAAAATCGCATCGCCGTTATCCGCACCCTCCGCGCAGTAAACGACAGGTCCGACCGTGACCGCACCCAGACCGCTGTCTTTTGCAACACGGGTATTGGCACGGTTTAATTTCGGGAGCATCTCCAGCTGCAGGTCGATCACATCACCCGCTTTGACATCCATATAATAATAACCGTCTTTATATTCACCGGACATCGATACCTTGTAGTTCTTTTTGGTAAACTCCGGGATATGCACCGCTAATTTGGTTTCACCGGACAATACGGTGTATTTCACGGTATCGCCAAACGGATATGCCGTCTCCACCTTGATCGAAACCTCCGGCAAGGTCAGTTCACCTGCGGCATACAGATTGGAGTACAGGATACCGTCTTTGCGATCCCAGATATAGTTTGCTGTCGAGGTCAGCAGTCTCGCCGCATTCGGCGGACAGCAGGCACAGCCAAACCAGCTCGGTCTCTGCGGCAGGGTATGGCGGTGGGTCGCCATCACACCGGATACGCCCGGAATGACCTCCAGCGGATTGACATAGAAGAATTTGGTACCGTCAAGTTCAATACCCGCAAGCACCGTATTATACAGTGCACGCTCGATCACATCGGCAAATCTGCCGTCACGTTTGATCTTGAGCATCTTGGATGCAAAAAAGATCAATGCGATAGAAGCACAGGTCTCGGCATAGACCGTATCATTCGGCAGGTCATAATCGGTAGAGAACGCTTCTCCCCACACGGTGGAGCCGATGCCGCCGGTGATATACATTCTGCGCTTGGTAATGCTGTCAAACAGCTTAAAGCAGGCTTCGGTCAATTCCGGTTCCTTTGTTACCGCAGCGATATCCGCCATTGCCGTGTACAGATATGCCGCACGGACCGAATGTCCCACAGCATCGGTCTGCTCTCTGACCGGTTTATGGCTCTGCTGATACTCCTTGTCCTTGGCATCATTGCCCCAGACGACCCAATCACGGCTTGCAACCTCTCTGACATAAAATTCCGGATCGACGCCGCGCACATTGACAAAATGCTCCGCAAGCTGTTTATATTTTTCATCGCCGGTGACACGCCACAAGCGCATCAGCGCAAGCTCGACCTCCGGATGTCCCGGATAACCCTCTTTCCCCTGCACGACAAAGGTCTGATATAAGAAATCCGCATTCTTCTTCATGACATCAAGCAGCTTGGTTTTTCCGGTCGCCTCATACAGTGCTGCCGCCGCTTCCATCATATGACCCGCACAGTAAAGCTCATGACCCTCCAAAAGGTTTGCAAATTTCTGATCCGGACGCTCCACCGTAAAATAGGTATCCAGGTAACCGCTTTCCTCCTGTGCATCTGCGATCAGATCACAAAGCAGATCAATGCGTTCGGAAAGTTCTTTATCCGGCTTGATGATCAGCGAATAAGCAGCCGCTTCCAACCACTTCGCAACGTCACTATCCTGGAATACCATGCCGTAAAAGCTCTCCGGCTTCTCCCCGGTTGCGATTTTTTTGGCTGCAATGCGGAAATTTTCCACCGCATGGCTCGGCTCTACGCCTTCCTTTCTGTCATGCAGAACATCCTCCTGAAACGGGATGACCGTTTCACAAAGCAGTTTGGCATAACGCGAAAACAATCCTTCCGATAACTTAAAATTATGAAGCATATGGGTATCCTCCTCATCGATCAAACGATACGGTTTATGATTTCTCCTGTTTGGATTCTGCGGTCAATACCGTATGGGTAAGCCGACACCCTTCAACACATTCTATATAGCTATTGTATCATATTAAAAACAGAATTGCAACAAAAAATATTTATCCGAATAAACCAAATAAGATACGAATGCAAATAAGAAAAACAGCCCATCCAAAGCGTTTTTTCACCGCAGACCGTATTTTTTCGGCATCCTCTGGAAAATCCCGTCTGACTATGCTATAATACTGATTGTGGCTTTGCCATCAAATAAAAACAGACATTTCAGGGAGGACATTTCATGCATCTATATCTCATTCCGATCCTATGGTTTTTGGCATCCGCCAAGGTCACGATCCAATCCAAATTTTCCAAATCAAAATCCAAAGAACTGCGTGACAATGTCTTTTTCAATGCAGTTATGTTCTCGGCGATCGCACTTATGTTTCTGCCTGCTCTGATCATAAACGGCGCACTCCCGGAAACCGTACTGTATGCGGCGATCTTAGGCGTACTCAGCGTGTTCTACCAGATCTTCTATGTCTGTGCCTTTGCGATCGGAAAGACCTCTCTCACCGTAATGATCAACAACTTCAGCCTGCTGATCCCTACCGTGTTCTCACATCTGGTCTACGGCGATGAACTGGGGCTGCTCAAGATCATCGGCATTCTGCTGGTACTGGTCTCCTTTACCTTAAATGTTTCAAAGGATCCGTCGCATACGAAAGCTTCCGCAAAACAGCATGTCCTTTGGCTTCTCTTTACACTTGCGGTGTTCTTAAGCAACGGCTTATCCTCTATCACTCAAAAGGTATATGCGAACGTCACCCCGGAATATCAGGTATTTGAATACGTTGCCGTTTCTTACATTACGGCATCGACGGTCTCTTGGGTGATCTTCCTGCTGTTAAAGAAAAAGCAGCCGGCCGATCCGCAGACCAAACCGCATATCTCGATCATTCCGGCTGCCGTTTCCGGCTTTATCCTCGGTATCTTCCAGTGCGTCAACACCTATTCCGTTTCGGTCATTGATGCCACCGTTTTATATCCGGTCATGAACTGCGGTGTCTCTGTTTTGCTGGTCTTGATCGGAAAGGTTTTCTTCCACGAAAAACTGACCGTAAAACAATGGATCACCGTTGTCCTCGGCGTGATATCGATCGCATTGATCAGCATCTGACCGTATTCAAAACCAAAAATCCACACATAAAAACAGCCGCGGGAAATGCTCCTGCGGCTGTTTTGGTCATTATAATGCTGCTTTGATGGCTGCAAGCAGATCATTATACTCCTCATATGCCGGAAGATTCGGATAATCCGCTTTGATCTTCTCGGTGCTGCGGAATAAAAAGCCTGCTTTGCTTTCTAAGATCATACCCAGATCGTTGTAGCTGTCGCCGGCTGCAATGGTCTCAAAACCTGCAGACTGCAATGCTTTGACGGTGGTATACTTGGATTTCTCACAGCGCATCTTAAAGCCTGTGATCTCGCCGTTTTCTGCGACCTCAAGCGTATTGCAGAAAATGGTCGGCAGTCCCAGTTTCTCCATCAGCGGAGCTGCAAACTGGGTGAAGGTATCGCTGATGATGATGACCTGGGTCATACGGCGCAGCTCATCCAAAAATTCCTTCGCACCTTCCATCGGGTCGATCTTCGCAATGGTCTGCTGGATCTCTTTCAATCCCAGACCGTGCTCTTTTAAGATGCCGATACGCCATTTCATCAGTTTATCGTAATCCGGCTCATCACGGGTGGTACGTTTTAATTCCGGAATACCGCTTGCCTCGGCAAATGCGATCCAGATCTCCGGTACCAGTACGCCTTCTAAATCGAGGCAGACAACATTCAGATTGCTCATAAGTATATTCTCCTATCTGAAAAATTTTATGTTATTGCCATTATACCACCCAAGCTCCGAATTGTCAACACCCGAAAAACACTTGACCGTCATACGAGGACAAAACGGTTCTCCCCGTCTGTCAGCGGGATACGGTGCTGTTTCCATACAAACTCTGCTTTGGTATCCTGCGGCAGTGTAACGGCAAATGCAACACCGTCTGCCGTCTTTTGATAAGATACGGCGACCGCACCGTTTGACAGGGTCATGCTGCCGGACATATGCGCAAAAAGCTCTGTCGCCTGCGGTGCAATGATCAAATCGCGGTAGCCGGCAGAATCTGTTTGCTGTCTGATACCGAGCAGATATTCAAAGAAGTATGCGATCGGTGCACCGAACATCGGATGGCTGTGCGAACGGCTGCGGTTACTGTCCCAATACTCATGGAAGGTGGTCGCACCGTTTTGACGCCAATGCTCGAATCCCTGATTGCCGTTATGGGTCAGCAGTTTGACCGCCAGATCGGCATCCCCTTTTTCAAACAGCAGACGAGTCACAATATCGGTCGCAAAGATACCGGTATCGTAATGTCCCAGCTTATCGTAATAAGCCACCATATTGCGGTAGGTCTCCTCATTGCCCAGTCCGATATCCACCGCAAAAGCGTTGGCCCCCTGGATGTTCATGATAAAGTTATTGTCAAACGCATTGAAATACGCCGCACGGATCGCTTTTTTGCGCAATGTGATCTTTTCTTCATATTCCGGGATGTCGTTTTCTTCGCCGATGCGTTTTGCGATGTCGCACATCTTCTCTAAAGATTTGACCATGAAATAGGTGTTGACAAACGGTGCCGGCAAAAACACCTGCTGATTATG
>JBGUUN010000065.1:0-5894 GCA_045133555.1 Oscillospiraceae bacterium | reverse complement strand
GAAAAAATGTGGGGTATCTTTTATGAGGAGATCAACCATGCCGGCGACGGCGGTATTTACGGTGAGCTGATCCGCAACCGTACCTTTGCCGACAGCAATCTCCCGGAAGGCTGTTTTGTGGCAGACGGAAAATTCCGTAATCCGAACGGCTATGAGGAGCCGTTTAAGGATTCTCAGCCGCTGCCGGGTTGGTCGGTTGTTCCGGGCTACGGTGCATACGGTTGGATGGAAAAAACCGAGGAGAATCCGAGAAATCCGCAGACGCCGTGCCAGCTGATGCTGACCGCAATGGGCAAAGTGCGTCTGATCAACGAAGGCTATTGGGGAATCCCGGCAAGAAAAACCGGATATTATGGTTTCGTGATCGCAAGAGCGGAGGGTGTCGACAAATTGAAAGTCGGTATCTGCCGCAGAGACGGCACTATCCTTGGCTGTGATGAAATTGCGGTAGGTTCTTCTTTTGCAAAAGCAGAATATTCTTTCGATGTGGAAACGGTAGATGACAATGCGCGTTTCTTCATTGAGGCAGACGGCAATTGTAAAGTTTGGTTTGACTTTGTGACGATGTTTGCAAACGATACGTATCAGGGTGAGAAATACGGTTTCCGTGCCGATCTTGTACAGATGTTAAAAGACATGAAACCGGGCTTCTTACGTTTCCCGGGCGGCTGCGTTGTGGAAGGTCTGACCTTGGAAAATGCGATCCATTGGAAAAAGACCATCGGTCCGATCGAGGACAGACCGGGTCATTTTGATCTGTGGGGCTACAGAGCTACCGACGGTTTGGGTATGTTGGAATTCTGTAAACTCGGCGAGCTGCTGGGTGCGGATCTGATGTACGTTTTCAACTGCGGTATGTCCTGTCAGGCAAGACAAAGCGAGAGAGCATCCGAGGCTGAATTTGCACAGTGGCTGCAGGATGCACTGGACGGTATCGAGTATATCTGCGGTGATGTTACCACCGAGTGGGGTGCACGCCGTGCAGCTGACGGTCATCCGGAGCCGTTTAATCTGCGTTATCTGGAGATCGGTAACGAGAACTGGGGCGAGGTATACCGTGAGAACTATCAGGTATTCTACGATGTACTGCGTGAGAAATATCCGAATATGACCCTGATCTCCAACTTCAGAGAGCCGGGCATGGAATATGACCTGATGGATGACCATTATTACACCAATCCGCGTGTATTCCCGACCATGAACGAAAAATATGCCGGTGAGGGTGATATGGTTTATGTCGGTGAGTATGCTTGTAACTCCGAGGTAGGCTACGGCAACCTGTTGGCTGCGATTTCGGAAGCTACCTTTATGACCGCAATGGAAAACTGCGCTGACCGTGTACGCATCGCATCGTATGCACCGCTGTTCTGTAATGACCATGACAGAAGATGGCCGGTCAACCTGATCAACTTCGATAACAACCATGTATTCGGTCTGCCGTCCTATTACGTGCAGAAGCTGTTTGCCTGTGATACGGTTGAGAAGGTAGTTTCTACCGATAATAACGTTGTGATCGGTAAGAGCGATAACCTGTATCTGACCGCCGGTGTGAAGGGCGATACGCTGATCATCAAAGCAGCAAACTTCAATCCGCACAGAATCCTTTCCACCTTTACCTGTGACGGTATCGCTGCGGGTGAGGCTTCGGTAAGCTTGGTGACCGGTGATAAGGAAACGGATACCAACTCGCTGCTGTATCCGGAATACGTTTCGGAATCCCGCTTTACGATCCCGACCGAAGACGGCAGTGTAAATTATGAATTTGCACCGTACTCCTTTGCTGTTATCCGCGTAAAACTCGCATAAAAACACTTCGGCTCCTGTGAAAACAGGAGCCGTTTTGATATTTCTGCTCGGGATTTACGGGAGAAATTGACATAAAATCATAGACATCATAAAGTGAATATGCTATAATGAAAACAATAAAAACGGAAAGGGGATTTATTTTATGTTATTTCCAAAACCATTAAAACCGGGCGATAGAGTTGCAATGATCGGATTATCTTCCTGGGCCCCGGAAGAAAAAGTTGATCCGGCAATTGAGGCAGTCAGACAGCGTGGATTTGAACTGGTCGAATATCCGAGCAGCCGTGCAAAACATTGGTGTTTTGCAGGTACCGATGAGCAGCGCGCAAAAGATTTTGAGGATGCGATGTGTGACGATACCATTGACGGTGTATTCTGCATTCGCGGCGGATACGGTGCGGCAAGAGCACTTGAACTGGTAAACTGGGAGCGTATCAAAGAGGCTGTTGCAAGAAAACCGAAATATTTCTCCGGTTATTCGGATGTTACCGCAGCGCATGTGGCGCTCAATGAGATTTGTAATCTTGTAACCTGGCATACACCGATGCCGTCCACCGAATGGATCGGCGGTCTGGATGATTATACCGAACGGTATCTTGCCGGTGCACTTTCCGGTGAACCTGTAAGAGACGTGACCAATCCGGAGGGCGTAGAATTGGAAGTCATGAATCCGGGAAAAGCAACCGGTCAGTTGATCGGCGGTAATCTTTCTCTGCTTGCTGCGGCGATCGGAACCGACTTTGATATGGACACCAAAGGCAAGATCTTATTTATTGAGGATATCGGTGAGGCACCGTACCGCATCGACGGTATGCTGATCCATCTGCGTCAGGCAGGTAAATTGAAGGATGCTGCCGGCTTTATCATCGGTGCATGGACCAACTGCGGTGAAAATGAACCGGATGCGGAGTTCCCGTTAAAAGGACTTCTGGAAGATATCTTTAAACCGCTGGGCAAACCGACTGTGATGAATCTGCGCTGCGGACACTGCTTGCCGACTGCAAGTTTACCGCTGGGTGCGACCGTGACCATCGACAACGGTAAGATCACCATTGAAGAATAAACCAAAAGGGGAATGTATATGAAACAGCTGAAACATCTGCCGTTTGCTGATGTCCGAGTAAGCGGCGGTTTTTGGAAAGAAAGACAGGATACTGTTTCCGACGTAACGTTATATTCGGTCAGAGACCAGTTCCGTGCAACCGGACGTTTTGAAGCATTTGAATTCAATTACAAAGAGGGCGATGAAAACAAACCGCACATCTTCTGGGATTCCGATATAGCAAAATGGATGGAAGCAGTCGCTTATGCACTGTTATACCATCCGGACGAGCAGCTTGAAGCGGATGTGGATGAGGTAGTCGATCTCATTGCACAGCATCAGGAAGCAGACGGTTATTTTAACATCTATTTTTCGGTTGTGGAGCCGGGAAAACGTTTTACCGTAAGAAACGCGCATGAACTCTATTGCTGCGGCCATCTGATTGAGGCAGCGGTTGCGTATGCGCAGGCGACCGGTAAACGAAAATTCTTAGACTGTATGTGCAAGTATGTCGATCTGATCGACCGTGTTTTCAGAGAAGAACAGTCTGCGGCATTTTCCACCCCGGGTCATCCGGAACTTGAACTTGCGCTGGTAAAATTATACCGTTATACCGGAAATGAGAAACACCTGAAACTGGCTGAGTTTTTTGTCAATGAGCGCGGTACCGGTAAAAAAGACAGTTTGCTCGGTCCATGGAGTAAAGTGAACTATGCACAGGATCAAGCACCGCTGCGTGAACAGTCCACTGCGGAGGGTCATGCTGTCCGTGCCGCATACTTATACTCCGGTATGGCAGATGTTGCTTATGAGACCAAAGACGAGGCTCTGTTTGCTGCCTGCAAACGGATCTTTGATAACATTGTCAACAAGAGAATGTATGTCACCGGTGCGACCGGATCCTCTCATCTGGGTGAGGCATTCACTGTGGACTACGATCTGCTCAACGAAACCGCTTATGCAGAGACCTGCTCCGCATTGGCATTGGCATGGTTTGCAGACCGTATGACAGCACTGGAGCCAAACGGCAGATATGCGGATATCGTGGAGCTGGAGCTGTATAATGCAGGTCTGTCCGGTATTTCGCTCGACGGTAAGAGCTTCTTCTATGAAAATCCGCTGTCCATCGATCCGAAGCTGAGAACCCGTGATGTCTCTGTAGTAGACAACACCTATCTTCCGATCACACAGCGTCTTGAAGTATTCGGCTGCTCCTGCTGTCCGCCGAACGTTGCACGTTTCATCGCTTCGGTGCAGAATTTCATCTATCAGTACGATGAGGACACTTTATACGTCAATCAGTATATCGAAAGTGATACTTTAAGTAAGGTAAATGGTGAGACCATCAGCATCTTACAGCAGACCAGATATCCGGCAAACGGCAAAATTTCGCTGCAGTTGGTATCTCAGAAGTTAAAACGCATCGCACTGCGTATCCCGGGCTGGTGCAGAAAATTCACCGTCAGCTTAAACGATACGGAATTGCAGCCGAAGGTAGAAAACGGCTATATCTATCTGGATCTGGCAGAAGGTGTCAATGATATCGAACTGCTGCTTGCTGTTTATCCGCGTTTGGTCGCAGCAAATCCGTCGGTACAGGACGATGCAAACCGTGCTGCATTGATGATGGGACCGGTGGTCTACTGTCTGGAAGGTGTCGAGAACGGCATCAACCTGCATAGCTTACAGATCGACCTGCAGGGCAAACTGACTCCGTCTTATGATGATAACTACGGTGTCAACACCATCTCCGCAAAAGGTTACCGTACCGTTCGTCCGGCAGGCGAGGCATTATATTATGATTACGATCAGGTACAGAAAGTACCGCAGACGTTACATTTTATTCCGTATTTTGCATTTGCAAACCGCGGAGAGAGTGAAATGATTGTGTGGGTTCATGTAAAGGATTAAGGAGGACATCTATGGCGTTACAGCAGAATTCTTATATTTGGATCATTCCGTCAAAAGAACGAAAAGAACTGATCCTGCAGCCGAAAGAAAGCGTATCCATACCGTTTGTTGAGTGCATGGACGGTGGCTATTCCTATGATGTTTGGGTCGTTTCCGCGGATACGTCTACCCGTTATTACGGTATGCGTGTCAATGAAAAACAGTTATACTCCTCGATGAAGATCAAAGGCGAGGAAGGCTGGCAGATGCTTGGTAATCTGTGGGTCGCAAAAGGCGAACACATGATGACCATCACCAATGCTTCCGATGAGGTCGCTGCATTAGATGCGATCTTAGTCACCCGCAACGGCGGTTTTATTTCCAGCGGTGTTGCTACCAAGCATTTGGAGCAGATCAAATGCGGCGCAGACCCGGATGAGCTGCTGGAAGCAGACGGATTGATCGGTGAGGCAGATGAGAGCGATGAAGCACGTTATGCAAGACTGCAGCAGTTATATGACTGGGGCTTTACCGACCGTCTGGATCAGGATATCTCCACCGGCAACGGCAGATGCGGTGTGCCGATGGGCGGTATCGGTGCAGGCAAGATCGAGCTGGATGAGCACGGCATTATGACTGCGATCACCATCAACCATAACTATGAGCTTCCGATCTACCGTACCGATGCATCGATGTTTGCAGCATATGCGAAAGTCGGTGATACCTCGGAAGCGATGGTGTTACAGGATGAGAATATCTCCTGCAATGATCTGCCGCTTTGTGATTCCATCGATTTTCTGGGCAGATTCCCGCGCGCGGAATTGACCTATAAAAAGAAAGATTTTCCGGTCAATATCTCTCTGTCGGCATTCTCTCCGCTGATCGAGCGTGATGAGGCGATGTCCTCTATTCCGGCATTTACCGCAACCTTTACCGTGCAGAATCGGAACGAGCAGGAAGCGGAAGCTGCAATCATGTTCTCCATGGAGAACTTATTGGGCATCGGCGGCTCGATGGTAAGACAGAGTGCGGATGAAAACCGTCCATCGGTTAAAGTGATGAACACCTGGAATGCGGCGTATACGGTTTATGACCGTTCGCAGAGCAAACAGGAAGCAGACGGCGAGACCATTCGCTTTGTCGGCGGTAATGATAT